>JBNLCD010000003.1:0-38469 GCA_050303635.1 Anaerolineae bacterium | reverse complement strand
CCAAAATCAGCCTAGAATAGATATTACGCGATTATTGGCGAATAACTTCAAAATTCTCGCCAGAATCTTCAGTTAAATCGACCAACACTTCTTGGCCACCCTAACCATCAACTAAATCATGTGCGCGAACCGTAACCGTCGTGATGCCTTCGGGGATCACAATACTACTCTGACTGCGTGTAAAGGGTTGTTCCGTTTCATGGGGATGCAACAGTAAGCGGGTAAAGGAATCATCAGTTGCTTTTAGTACGGTGCCATCGGGAAGAACCACATCCCAACCATCCGCATAATCTTCCCAGCCTGTATCAGGATGGCGAACGGTGACGGTGAAACGCCATGTGCCATTCGATTGCTCGGTTGCTTTTACAAATTCAACATCCGCATTGCCTTGTCCACTCATTGCCATTTCTCCTTTAGATTCAACGATGGGTTGCCACCACGGCCAATTCAGATTGTCACCTGTGCTCAACAGTTTAGTTTGACGTGAACCATCTGCGGCCATAATCCATAAGTCATTGGTACCAGCCCGATCACTAATAAAAATGATAAATTGACCATCCGGCGACCAACTACTTTGATTATCAGTTGCTTCGTGATCACTTAAATTCGTTAGATTGGCACCATCCCTATCCATCACATAGATTTCTTGGCTGGTATCGCGATGACTGACAAATAAAATTTGCTCACCATTCGGTGACCATGCCGGATAACGATCGGTGGCATCGGAGTCTGGTGTCAAGTTGGTGCGTTCATCATTTTCTAAATCCAGAAGCCAAATATCCCCTGAGCCCGCACAATCCGCCCGATAAGCCAGTGCATTTCCAAGTGGTGAAAATTCGGATGATAATCAGGCGCACAGGTATCGTTATCCGTCAAACCTGAGATCTCGTCAGTTGTGGGGTCACTGATATACAGAGCGGGTTCACCAGAGCGGTCACTCATGTGCACCACTTGACCATTCGGCGTCCAGTTCGGATACATCTCGTTGGATGAGGCATTTGTCAAATTTCGTAATACTTCAGTTGCCACGTCATAAAGATAAATCTCCCAATTGCCGTCACGATTTGTTTGAAAAGCAATCTGTGAACCATCCGGTGACCATGTGGCATGGCCATCATCCGCCTCAGATGTGACAATATAGCTAAGTTCATCGGTTTCCCAGTTGTACAAGGCGAGATCGTTGTTGCCATCTCGATTCACTGTCAATAGAATAAGAGATGGCAATCCTATTAATTCATCATGCGTGATTTCATTATTGCCTTGCATATACACCGCTGAAACTTGTTCCCAAAATAAACTGCTACTCAACATCAGTAGCAAAGCAATTGTTCTCCAGCGAAATTTCATATAAACATCTCCCAAGTTTTTAGTTACAGTTATTAGTCTGACCGAACTTGTTTCATCTTACACGTCTTTTTCAAGAGTAGCCTAAACCGTTCTTTCTTTCGATATTTCAGCGAAATACGTCGAATCTATTCAATTTGGCAAAGTTTTCAAAGTAGGATACAATCAAATTTAAGAATTTTTAAACTTTGGAAAAAAATTCTTAAATAAGGTGGCAAACCCCATTTAAGTTGTTACAATCACCTTTGGGAGGTTAGGATTTTTTTGAAATTTGTTTAACCTCAGAGCTTTAATTTATTTACAAATAGTTACTAGGAGTAAACCAACCCCATGCGTAAATTAGTATCTGTTGCGTTGTTGGTTGCCATTGTAGTAATGGCACTGGCACTAGTTCCGGCCCAATCGTCTGTACAAGCCCAAGATGATGTTGTGTTGCGTATTTTGTGGTATGACGACGGTAATGAAGGCGAAGTCATGCGTGGCCTCCTTGATCGTTTTGAAGAAGAACATGATGGTATTAAAGTTGAATTAGATACAGTTGGCTATGCTGACTTGCATGATATTTTGCAAGCCCAAGTTGAAGGTGCAGGTGAAGAAGCGCCCGATATGGCGCGTGTAACTGACACCGCTCGCTTCCGTCCATTCTATCTAGACATGAGTGAATGGGTTGACGTTGATTACTGGGAAGCAAATTTTGCTGAACCCGTTTTGAATTCCTTCCGCAGTGGCCCAGATGATACAGGTATTTACGGTTTCCCCACCCAATTTACGATTACAGGTCCATTCATTAACCGCACCCTCTTCGAACAAGCTGGTGTTGATGTACCAAGTGATATGATGGAAGAACCCACCTGGGAAGACTGGGTAAGTGCCGCGACTGAAGTTGCTGAAATCACAGGCGTTCCGTATGCTGTGGCGATCGATCGCTCCGGTCACCGTGTCTGGGGTCCATCGGTCTCATTGGGTGCTACCTATGTCAACGAAGATGGTTCTATCACAGTTGATAGCGAAGGTTTCCGCGCGACGGCTGAAATGATTGTTGGCTGGCACGAAGATGAAATCACCGCCACCGAAATCTGGGTGGGTAGTGGTGACCAATATCAAGATGGTAAAGTTGAATTTGCAAGCGGTAACTTGGTATTCTATATGAGTGGTAGCTGGCAAATTGGTTACTTCGCCACCAATATTGGTGATTCCTTTGACTGGGAAGCTGTCCCGAATCCGTACGGCCCTGGTGGTAGCACAGGTATCCCCGGTGGTGCTGTTTTGACAGCGATGAATACTACAGCCCATCCCGAAGAAGTTGCGATGTTGATGGATTGGCTTGTCCAAGAAGAAAATCTGGCTGAATTTACGGCTGGTTCACTCTTCATCCCCGGCCACATTGGTGTTGCTAACGCTGGTGTTGAATACCAAACTGATGATGAAGCTGTTTTGAATGCGCTCAATGTTTTCTTGGCTGAAGTTCCGAAGTTGGCGGATGAAGCTTACAATCTTCAATATCATCCATATGGCTTTGTTTTGAACACCAACATCCGTGATCGCTTGACACAAGTTATTGTGGGTGAACTCACGCTTGATGAAGCTATTGAACAAATTCAAACCGCTGTCGATGAGGCAATGGCTGAGTAATTTATATAACGGTTAAGTAAATTTTTAGCCTGCTTATATCTGACAAAAAGATATTGAGCAGGCTATTTTTTTCTTAGGTAGAAGGGTAAAAGAGTTGCTTAAATTTATAATTGATAACTTGCAACCGATCCTCATTTTAATTGGATTTTTCTCGCTCTATTTATTGACATGGGAAAGTCTCGCCAAAAATATTGATCCGACAATCAATTCACGCCCCCCCACGCGACAAGCCGTCATTAGTGCAATTATCAATGTTTTGGGCCTTACCCTGATGATGAATCAACGTTATTTGTCTGATATTTTAGATGGCGCGTCGTTTCAATTTGTCAGTGATAAAAATTTGATTATTTTGAGTGCATTTATCGTCGTATATTCCTTTATTGTGAGTCATGCACTCCTTGAATATGTTTTGAAACAGAAAAACTTTTTCATGAGTGCAGGGCTGGGTCTCATTGTCGGCCTCGTTCTGATAACAATACCTCGTCTGGTTGATGTGCCTGTTTCAGGGGTATTCATTGTTTTCTGTCTATTCATATATCTATTTATGATGAGTTTTGCTACGCGTATGATGGAACATGATGATAAACATCACGCCCCCATTTTCCATTTCAGATTGAATCCAGCCACCTCCTATATTACAGGTTTAACTATGGCAATGGGCGGTATCGCCATGTTGCGCGTTTTCGGTTCGAGCGAACGCAGTGCTTTGCTTATTGTTTTTACAGGCTTTGTTTATGTCTATACAACGTTATTTACCTCTGTCAACGCCGCCAATCATGCCCGTCTAGCCAAACCTAAACATTTAACGACAGCTCAGATTTACAGCCTCGGCCTCGGCACGAGTTTGCCATTTGTGGGGTTACTTTGGTTATCTTGGCAACTTGGAACAAGCACCAACTTCGTCACCGTCGCAAGTTTACTGGTGTTGTATGTTTATATTGTGTTTGATAATTTCTATCAAGATCGCATTGTCCAAGGGAGATCCCAACTTAAAGACTATTTAATAGGCAGTGCGTTGAGTTTTGTCGCCATCCTGATCATTGTGCCTTTTGCAAGTTTTTATAGCCGCCAAGAAATGAGCACCCTTGTCCGTGGCATAGCGCTTTGGATGAGCTTTTATTTGATTATTGCGCTGAGTTCAAATATTGAAGGCGTCTTCATCAAGCGCAAATATGACCCCAAAATTGGCGCATTTATCGGCGGGGCGGTTGCGGTCATTATTTCAACACTCTTGATGTTGGCGACCGTGCAAATTCTTAAATCCCAATGGTATATCGATACCCGCAATGTTTGGCACAATTTCTTTTTAGAACGGCCCCTATGGCTCCAACAATTTACCAATCTCGATCACCCGAAGAATGTTCTTGATTTACTAGGGATCACAGTCGTTATCGGCATGTATCTCAGCATAGGAACATTCAGCGTTATTTTGGGCCGTATGATTGCCAATGCAGTGCTTTCGCAGGAGGGTCAGGCGACCATTACCGAGCGTAGTTTTGTATTCTATTCGCTTTTTGCTTTCTTAATGGCTCCCTTTGAAATGCTTCTAACCCCGATCCAGATCCGCATGGGCAATAAGCAAATGGCCTATCTTTTCATTTTGCCCAATATGCTGATTTTCGGTGTGTTTATCTTGATGCCAATGTTACTCAATTTCTATTTTGGTTTCACGGATAGCACCTCATTTAATCCAGAGAAACGGTGGGCTGATTCTGAAGAACAACTTCATACCGAATCAATGGAAAAACTTATCATATGCGAAAATTATGGTAAGCCGGATTGTGGGGATAATATCGTCGGGACCGATTTTTGGCGGGCTGTACCCAACACATTTAAATATGTCGCCTTTCAGGTCATTTCGATGGTTTTTCTAGCCTTGATCACAGCACTTGCCCTCAATCAGCAAATTGTAGCGCGTGGTTTCTTCAGGAGTATTTTCTTCTTTCCGGTTTTACTTTCACCGGTTGTCATTGCCTACATCTGGCTCTGGATTTTAGACTATCAGTCGGGCTTAATTAATAATTTCCTCGAAGATACAGGTATCGGCAAAATTCACTTTATTGCCCATCCTGATGCGCGCAATTGGTCCTTCTTCTGGATTATTTTCGTGGCAGATTGGGCTTATATGGGATTCTATACCCTGATTTTGTTGGCGGGGCTCCAGTCTATCCCCCGCGCACTCTATGAAGCCGCTTCAATTGATGGGGCTAATTCATTCCAACAATTTTCACGGATTACGTTGCCGCTCTTGATGCCAACGATGACGGTTGTTCTGGTTTTGGCGCTCATTCGAGCAGTGCAAGCCTTTGACCATATCTTCGTTTTAACCAGTGGTGGTCCCGGTTCAGCGACAACGCTCATTGTGCAATATATTTATAAAGCGGCGTTTGAAAGTAGTCCGGCTAATTATGGGGTGGCCTCATCAGCTTCACTATTACTGGCGATTGTGTTATTTATCGCGACGATGGCACAACTCTACTTTAGTCGTCGTAGCGAATCGGTCTAATTGAGGAGAGAGATTATGTCAACCCAACCTACCTCCGTTTGGGGATTTTTAAAATTACGCCAAGGACGCAAAGGCCTCAACTTGACCGATATCATCACCTATGCCTATTTGCTCGTGGGCGTGGTTGTAATGTTTGGTCCGGTGCTGTGGCTTATTATGTCATCCTTCAAAGATGCTTCACTTATTTACGCTGAAAACCCAACCTTTTTGCCTTATCGGCAAAAAGCGGTTGAAGTTGAAGGTTATGATGAACCATTGATTTTGTGGGATGTAACCTTTAAAGAATATCGCTTCAATTCAGCGCATATTGTGACACAAGATATCGAAGCGACGAATGGGTATATTCAAACCATTGATACAGTGCTTGTGCCGAATTCACTTAAATCGGCAATTGATGCATTGGTACCCAGTGAAACAACTTTAACCAGCAACCCCGATTTAACGCCACTTGAAGAGGGCAATCTGCTCGAAGTCGCCCAATCTTATCCCGAAATTTCGATCTGGGGCCAAGTTCTAGCGCAAGCGGATATTCCAGAATTAAGTAGCGACGATCCTTATACCATCTTAGCGCCGACTGATGAAGCCATTACGCAATTTGAGGCTGAATATGGTCAAGGAACACTTGGTGCATTATTGCAACCGGAAAATGCAGAATTATTACAACAATTGGTGCAATATCATATTCTGATTGATGATTATCGTTTGGTGACGACGCATCGTCTCAAAGACTCTCATATTCCTACCTTACTTGAAGGTCAAACGGTTGAAACGAGTCTGACGATCACTGAAACCAAACAGCTTGCCCAAGCGGGTCCACCTAAAGGGGCAGGCTTTCCGATGATCGATCCTAATGATGTGGAAGCTGGTGAATTTGTAGTTCTCAAAGAATTGAGGACCCAATATGGCGATGTCACCAATATTTGGGAAGCCGTGCCCGAATTACACTTTAGCTTTGAAAATTATGAAGAAGGCATCGAAAAATTCAATTTTATGGTGTATCTCCGCAATAGTTTGGTGGTCACGATTTTAGCCACAGGCGTGACATTGCTCATCAATAGCATGGCCGCTTTTGGTCTGAGTAAATATAAGTTCTTTGGTCGGGATGCAATCTTTATTGTCATCATCAGTACACTGATGGTTCCCATTTCGGTCATTTTGGTGCCTGCCTTCCTGATGATTTCTGAAGTACGCTGGGTCAATAATCTGTGGGGACTTATCATTCCCGGCGCGGCAACGCCAACAGGCGTCTTTTTGCTCCGCCAGTATATGTTGACCATTCCGGATGAATTATTGGATGCCGCGCGGATTGATGGCGCAAGTGAATGGCGTATCTTCTGGCAAGTGATTTTGCCCTTGGCGCGTCCGGCTTTGGCCGTATTGGCGATTTTCTCAGTCATGTGGCGTTGGAATGACTTCTTGTGGCCGTTTGTGGTAGTCAGTCGAAATGATCTCTTCACGCTACCGGTGGGCCTCCAATCATTCCAAGGAGCATTGAATACCCAACAGCACCTCATCTTGGCGATGTCTGTTTTAACTTTACTGCCGATTACCGTTGTTTTTGCCTTTCTACAACGGCATATTACTAGTGGAATCGCGACGACAGGCATGAAATAGGACTGAAATTGCAGGGCAGGGGCTTAAGTTTATTCGCATAATTTAGCTTAAAACCTTGCCTTTGCGTAGGCCTTCCGTTACAATCAGGCTCGATATTCTATCAAATAAATTTCGCCACTGAAGTGTAACTTTCAGGAGATGAAAATGAGCGATACCCCTGAAAAGAACAAAAACGAAGGTGCATCCATGCGTACCCTGATGGGGTATGGTGTATGGGCTGTGTCCATTGCTGTGGGCTTCGTTGTGACCTGGCTCCTCGTTTTTGTGGTCTTTGCGACAAGTTTAGAGCGTTTTGGAGTGAACTATTTCTTCCTTTCCGCTTTTTCCATCGCTATGTTGTTAGTAATTTGGCTTGACTACTTCTTGGATACCAAGATTCTGCCAGAATAAGCTGTGCATCATAGTTATGAGTGATCTTTAGCGAGGGGATGCCTAACTTCCCCTCACTTTTTTATCAGTTTTAAAAACTATTGTTTTTCTTAAAGGACATCAACCGATGCGTAAATTACTACCGCTTGGCTTGATAATTATAATCTTCTCACTTGCTTTAAGCGCGTGTGGTGGTGGCCCTAAAGCCGACGCTAAACACTATGCTGAACGCTTCCCTGATAAAATCGGTATTTTTCGGCTCGAAGATAACCGGACAGTTGAACTGACGGTTGAGTCAGTTGATAATGTTGGGCATATTACGCTTGAATACAGCAATAGTGCGGGCGCGTTGTATATTGTGATTGATACCTTCAGTACAGAATCTTCGACTGAAGTCGCCTATAGTCGACGGATGAGAGATTTACAGTTGTTGGGGGTGCAGTTCGAGCGGAATCAAGTGGTACGCTACAAGATGTTTAAAACCATCCAAACTGCTGAAATGCCCAATGGCAAGTTAGCCCTTTTCACGAAAGATACCAAGCAGAGCAACCGCACGGTCATTATTGAAGTTGAATTTATCAAAGATAGTCCTGATTCTGAACTAACTGATGAAGAGTGGGATGAAGTTCTGACGACTATTCGTGACGTCGGTGAAAGTTTCAACTAAACTCCTCGGAACAAAAATTGAAAAACGCAACAGACGGGTAATCATAGCCCGTCTGTTTTTTGTTTAGCAAACAGAGGTTAAGCGTGGTGCTGACATTCAGCGAGATGCTCGGCAATTTCTTAAAATAACACTTAGATTATTTCTTGTTGGTGAAGAGGCAACCATGTCAAAATTAGTGATCTTTTTACTGGGTCTAGTCTTTGTTTTTCCTCAGTTCGTTTATTCTCAAAATAATTCCAATACACCCCAATTGGTTGAACTTGAGCACCTAGGGCGAGGTTCGATTCTAGACAGTCAATGGAGTTCAGATGGTTCAATGATAGCAGTTGTGGGCTCCAAGGGCTTATGGCTGTATACACCTGAGTTTGAACTCATAAAACACGTTATAGATATACCACTGGATAGTGTGCAGTGGAGTGAAAATAATCATCATTTGGTTATTTCTGATGAAGAGAATAATATTTTTGTTTTGGATCTAGCGACTGAAAATCTGTTATCCGTTGAAGGGCAATATTTTTGCTCAACGCTTAGCCCTGATGGACAAAAGCTAGCACTCTACAATCCTAATCATCAAATAGAAGTAATTGGTGTGAACAACAATGAAATAATTTTTACCTATCCATCCATCGGCGATGCAAATGTATATATACCTTATGTAATAGAGTGGTTCGATAATGATACGCTGGGCATACTTGGCCAAGATGAAAATGGGCCTCAGTTACGTCAAATACAAAGTCAGTCTGGTCAGGTTCTGGACGAAACACGCATTGATAATATTTTGCTCGGACGCGCTTGTAGTCAGTCTGTGGCATGGAATGCTGAACATACCCAATTTACAGGCTTGGCCAATCAAGAAATACCGCAACTCGCTTTATTTGACACTGAAACAGGTCAACTGCTCGCGAAAAAAGTAGATTTTTATGATGAATGGACCAGCGGGGTAAGTTGGAAGTCTGACAGCTCGCAAATTGCGATTACTTCGCCTGATTCAACGGTGGAAATTTTATCAGTTGATACTTTAGAACCCATCGATTTAGAGCCAGAAATTTCTTTCCGCGAAGTTTTTGGTCGTCATATCGATTGGCAACCCAATGGTCATCATATCCTTGTATCAGACGTGGGTGGTGCTCAAATATTTGATGCTGAATCAGGGGTATTATTGAATACCCTGTATGAACATTATCGGTGGACAGACACCTTAGGTTGGAGTCTCGATGGTCAATATTTAGCGAGTGGGCATGGTGGTTATCGGATTACGGATGGACCATTTGGGGATAATCGTCTCCGCATTTGGAGTCAAGACACGCATCAACTGGTGGTAGGGTGTGATACGCCACGCGCTTTCATCGCTGATTTAGAGTGGGATAACACGGGAAACTACATTTTTACTAGTCAATTTTGGGAAATGACTATCCGTAAATGGAATTGGCAAGATTGTGATTTAGAAGCAGAGTGGCATTCACCAATCAAGGCCCAAGATTTTGTCCGTATCAGTGTTCATCCAATTGATAAGACAATCTTGGTTCATTATGCCGACACCCATATCCTCGACGAAAATCTAGAACTTAGCAGTGATTTAGCAATATTAAATGCACCATTTAGGCTATCATCGTGGTCGCCGGATGGTTCAAAGATTGCCTTTTATTTCGGATCGAATGTGGTTATTTATGATTACAACTCTCAAGAGATTATTGCGGAACGAAATGATCTAAGTGGATTTGAGCGTGATGACCGCTCCAGTTTTCTCTATGACGCAGTTTGGTCAAGTGATGGCAAACAACTGGCTTTAGGTAATAGTGAAGGTCGTATATTTATTTGGAATATTGTTACGGATAAGGTTATCGAAATTGATACAGATAACCCAACCTATGAACTTGCATGGCATCCAAGTCAAAATTTACTGATCAGCGGACACCAAGATGGCACGTTACGACTTTGGGATTTAAATGACTTGACCCTGTTACAAAAAGTGGAGGGTTCGAACTCATCCATAACAGATATGCAATGGCACCCGACCGAAAATATTCTGGCCACAGCAAGTTATGATCAAGATATTGTTTTATGGGAGTTGGTTTGGCCAGAATGATTTTGAATCTTCTTTTGAATGACTGAGGATGATACCTTTGCAATATGTTATAATACCCGCACGTATGTTCGCATTCTGTCAGTCAAAGGATTTTCCCCATGTCTGCATCTAAACGCCCCTTACTTGTTTTGGTCGATGGTCATGCCGTCGCATATCGTGCATTTTTTGCATTGCAAGCACCCACTTTTCGGACTGAATCAGGTGAACCGACTAATGCCACATTTGGTTTCACACGCTTAATTTTTGATATTTTGGATGAATCACCGGATTATTTTGCGATTAGTTTTGATCGGGGTCTCAGCGGACGTGGCGAAGTTTATCCAGACTATAAAGGTACCCGCGAGAAGATGGACGATGATCTGAGCATCCAGATGGATCGCATTTATCAAGTCGTGGAAGCATTTAATATCCCCATTCTGGCATTGGATGGATATGAGGCCGATGATATTATCGGTACTGTGGCCGCTCAAGCTGAGGAACTAGGCTGTGATATACGCATTATCTCCGGCGATCGAGATATTTTGCAACTCGTTAGCGAGCATACTGTCGTTCAACTCCCTGACCGGAAAACACGTTCTGAGAAAATCTGGGGATTAAAAGAATTTGCGGAAAAATATGCAGGCCTGGAACCCCATCACTTAGCAGAACTTAAGGGCTTGATGGGCGATTCATCCGATAATATTCCCGGTGTTTATAAAATTGGCGAGAAAACAGCTCTACAACTCATTAGTGATTATGACAATATCGAAGGCGTGTACGAACATATTGAAGAGTTTAAGGGTAAGCGACGCGAATATTTAGAACGGGACCGTGAACTTGCCTTTTTGAGTCGTCAATTAGCGACTATTCAACGAGATGTGCCGATTCAACTAGATTTACCCTCTTGTGTTACCCACGATTATGATCCAGCCGAAGTTCTGCAAATCTTCCGCGAATTGCAATTCCGCACGCTAACTTCTCGCTTGCGGGGTATGCACGATGACGATTTTGACGACGGTGATCCCATTATTCTCGATGAATCTGAAGCAATCGAAATGCAAGTCTTGGTTATTGATGACGAAGCCGACTTGAAAAAACTGGTTGATAAACTCAATAAAGCAGAAACGATTGCATTTGACGTTGAGACTACGGGTGTCAATAAGATGCAGGATAAGTTAGTCGGCATTTCAATTGCTGTTGATGGCGATACTGGCTACTATATTCCATTAGGGCATGTGCCATCTGATTCGGCAGATGATATTGAGGGTGGTGTTTGGCCCGATGGTCGTATTGATATGACATCTAAAGGTAAACCGCGCCAGATGAATATGTTTGGTGATGAAACAGAAATCGAAGAAACAACCGGAAAGCTGAAGCAACTGCCTCTCGCTATTGTCATCGATAGCTTACGCCCCGCCCTCACCAATCCCGATATTGGCAAAGTTGCGCACAACGCGAAGTTTGATCTTATTATGCTTCGTCGCTATGGGATTGATGTTCAACCTATCACTTATGACACCATGCTAATTGAATGGGTCCGTGAACCAGGATCACGTAATTTAGGCCTCAAAAATTTAGTATCAGACCGTCTCGGCAAAGCCATGCAAGAAATCACCGAACTCATTGGTAAAGGTGCCAAGCAAATTTCATTCGCGCGGGTGCCGATTGTCCCGGCGGCCAATTATGCGGCGGCGGATACCGCTATGCTACATCGCTTATTACCTGTTTTGCTTGAACAATTGCCAGATGAGCAATCCGAAAAACTCTTCGAAGAAATTGAAATGCCGCTCATTCCGATTATTGCTGATATTGAAATGCGCGGGATTAGCCTCAATGTTGAGTATCTCCACGAACTATCGGAAGAATTAGATGATCGTATTGCCGATATTGAGAACCAAATCTACGATTTAGCGGGCGATTATGGTGAATTTAATATCAGCAGTTTAAATCAACTCAATGAGGTACTCTTTGAAAAATTGATGTTGCCCACTAAAGGTCTCAAGAAGACTAAGACAGGCAACTATTCAATTACTGCGGCGGTTCTCGAAGATTTGCGTGGTGAACACCCAATCATTGATTATATTCTGGAATATCGCGGATTAACTAAGCTCAAGAGTACGTATGTCGATGCTTTACCGGCATTGATTAATCCAGCCACCGGTCGTGTTCACACCAGTTACAATCAGACAGGCGCTGTTACTGGACGATTTTCATCGACTGACCCCAATCTGCAAAATATCCCGATTCGATCCGAAGAAGGTCGCCGCGTGCGGAAGGCTTTTGTGGCTGAAGCTAACCACGTCTTGTTGGCCGTGGACTATTCACAGGTTGAATTGCGTATTTTGGCGCATTTCAGTCAAGATGAGGCTTTGCTCGATGCTTTCCATCAGGGCTTAGATATTCATCGTAGTACCGCGGCGACAGTTCATCAAGTTCCGATGGATGAAGTGACTTATGAGCAACGTAGCTTTGCCAAGTCTGTTAATTTCGGTTTAATGTATGGTATGGGCGCATTTCGTTTGGCGCGTGATGCCGGGATGTCACGCAAAGACGCCCAATATTTTATCGATACGTATTTTGAACGCTTTCCGGGTGTGAAGCAATATCTGGATGAAAGTAAAGAACAAGCGCGGGCCAATGGTTATGTCGAAACGTTGTTAGGGCGACGCCGCTATTTCCCGGAACTCCTTGAATCCAGCAATGCCGGCCATATGCAAAAACAACGGGCTGAGCGGGAAGCCATCAATATGCCGATTCAGGGTACGGCGGCAGATATCCTCAAGATTGCTATGATTAATCTCCATCGTGAGTTACGTGTTCAAGATTATCGCGCACGTATGATCTTACAAGTTCACGATGAATTGGTACTCGAAGTACCCGAAGTTGAATTGGATAACGTAGCCCCATTAGTACGCGAAACGATGGAAAACGCTTATCAACTTGATGCGCCGCTACGCGCCGATGCAAATGTCGGGCATAACTGGTATGATATGAAGTCGTTAGATTAGTCGTCGTAAGGAGCCGACTTTATATGAGCAGTTTACTGGTAGATTTGGCTGACTTATTTGAAGAAACAGGTCATGCCCATCATGCCGCATTTATTGACACCGATGGAGCTGACCCCGAATGGCCGCTTTGGTACGCTGAGTATTTGCACGACAAGTTGCCGACTAAACTGGGTGCCACGATTACTAAAAGTGAATTGGTCTATCTTTTTATTACGGTAGATCGCCAATTAACTGCGCAAGCACCCGGAGCCAATTGGACTGAATATTATGCGCGCTTTTTTATCGAACGTTATGGAGATTAAGCTTTGCGCCAGTGGTTGCGAAAATTTAGAAAAGCTTCAATAGAAACACTGCCAAGTGTGCAAGCTTATGCTCAGTGGGCGGAACAATATCCAGCTCAAGCACACAATGCTTTTATGCAATGCGAAACGGCCGCCATGCAAACGCTGATGCCTAAACTTCAAGGCAAAATAGTGTTGGATCTAGCTTGTGGTACAGGTCGTTGGGGACAATATGCCCAACAAAAAGAGGCGCGTCTCGTTGTTGGTTTAGATAACTCACCTGAGATGCTAGCGGCGGGTGTCTTAAACAATGCCGCGCAAGCATTTATGGACAATATTCCTCTCGCAGATAATACTGTTGATGTTATTTTGTGTGGACTAGCCGTCGGGCATTTACCTCATGCGCGTTTTCAAGCAACATTTGCTGAAATTAAACGTGTTCTGCGTTCAGACGGGTTAGTTTTAATTAGTGATTTGCATCCTTTTCAAGCATGGAACGGTGCTAAACGGACATTCACGGGGGCTGATGGCAAAACTTATGCGGTTGAACACTATCCATATAGTTATGCTGATTATCAACGTGTCACTGCGCAACACCATTTCATCATTGACGGCGTGGTTGAACAAAAACTTGCAACTGACCAGCCGCCTGTTGTTTTAGTATTACGTCTGAAGCAACCCTAACTATTCCGAAGAAATATCCTATTTGACTCATAATCAAGCTGTTAAACAGGTTGATTGTTTTACCATCGAAATGATAATGCCTCGAAGTTTTTCTGTTAAATACTCTATAAAATGAGAACTGGCTTATAAGTTCGGCTAAAATTCAACCTTTGGCCAAACATTGGAGTTTTATGAGTAGATGACTAATGTTTCAACCTGCTATAGTGAAACACAGTATATTCCATGTGCTAGCCTGCTATAATAGCGCATTTAGAACTTAAAAGAATCAGGTGGATAAGTGAGCAGATAAGCCTATGGTTTTGTTTGTACCTCTATTTTTACAATTTATCGCAACTCACGTCCGCCCGACATTACTAGGGGTGGTTAATTTTGCTAGCTGGGCTCCCAAAGTCGCCGTTGCACGTTTAGCGGCCAAGTGGCGCTCATTACTAACCATTATCATCGGTGTAATTTTAGGTGCTGGGATTGGTGCCTTAATTCCTCTGTATAGTAATGCCGTCGGACAGATTGGCATGGTTCAACGTCTTGAACAAGAACGTTCAGCAGACGCCCATGCTCAAATACGTATTTCGCTAGAAGCGGAAGATAATCCCAATATCGCTTTGCAAGTTGCCGAAGTTGATAAGGGCATTAATTCTGCAGTAGACACTCATTTCAATTCACAATCGAATTTGGATGAGTGGGTGAAAGAAGTCAATCCCTACATCCGTACCTCAAAGATGGGAATTTTAGATAGTGATGGCGAAGCTGTTGACAGTACGCGCACGAGTATTCTCTATCTAGAAAATTGGACAGATCATGTACGGGTCGTAGGTGGAACATTACCTGCGGAAACTGAACTTGCAGATGGTATTGATTTTAATGTGGCTGTCAGTTTAGATGTCGCGAACGAACTTGACTGGCAAGTTGGCGATGTTTTGACCATTGATCAACGCCTTGATAATCGGGGAAATCAAGTTTCAGGGGCGCATGCCAGTAGTAAACCGTTTACTGTTCAAATTACTACAATTATCGCTCCGCTGGAAGAAAATGATCCATTCTGGATGGATTTAGATAATACTGATCCTCCCTTGGGCATTACTGAAGGTGGTCTCTGGCAACGTGAAGTCAATTT
Source organism: Anaerolineae bacterium (assembly GCA_050303635.1). Classification (GTDB taxonomy): domain Bacteria; phylum Chloroflexota; class Anaerolineae; order Aggregatilineales; family J027; genus JAKEEQ01. Next base: position 23,185 of record JBNLCD010000003.1, on the reverse strand, counting down.
ACTAACAACTGCTGAAAATACTCAAGCCGTCTACCAAGATTATGTACCTGCTACAGATACAATCTTTGGTTGGCGTATTTTGTTTGATCACAATAAGTTGTCTTATGTACATATTGATACAGCCCGCCAAGCCTTACGCGATTTTGATGAAGAATTAGATGCCGCATATAATCGTGAACTCGATCAAGAAATTGGTAAAAAGTACCATACAAAATTGATCGACTATCGATTGACCAAATCCGATAAGGATGAAGGTATTTTGCAAGATTATGCACGGAAACAAAGTATCAACTTTGTGCCGTTTACCTTATTACTGGTTCAAATGTGTGGGTTGGTTGTCTTCTTCTTGATCGTTACCGCGGCCTTAGTCCGTCGGGGCGAACGTCGGGAAATTTCAATGCTCCAAAGCCGGGGCGCGAGCAATGGCTCTATTTTGGCTTTGCGGGGTATTGAAGCCCTCTTAATTAGCGTTTTCGGGGCATTGGTGGCACCGTTTTTGGCTCAACTCTTACTAAAAGCGCTGGGTCCAGTTATTGCAGATACGAGTAATTTCCCGCTCCCGCTGACAACTGAAGTTTTCCTCTTTAGTTTTGCCGCATCGTTGGTAACCTTTATTGCGCTAACACTCAGTATCATTCCAACGCTATTGCTACCATTGATTTCAGCAGGTGGGGCGGCGCTCCGGAGTGCACGCTGGAATTGGTTCCAAAAATACTATATTGATGTCATTCTGGTCGTCTTTTTCTTACCAGTTTTAGTTTGGTTCCTGTTCCGCTCAACACCGTTGATTGAAACAGCCGGTGGTGAAAAACGGCCCGATTATTTGGTGCTTTGTTCACCATTCTTGCTTTTGTTGGGGTTGGCAATTTTAGCGTTACGCCTCTTCCCGATATCGGCCTACATTGCTTCTGTATTTGCCGAACGACGCAAGAATCTCATCGGTGTACTTTCGACATGGCAACTCAGCCGTGAGCCTTTACACTATGGCCGGATTACCTTCCTTTTGGCATTAGCGATCAGTATTGGCTGGTTCGCGACTTCGTTCCGGGCAACCGTCCAACGCAATCAAGCTGACCAAGCACGCTATTTGGTTGGTACCGATGTCCGTTTATATGAACGTGACACAACACTGGGCGTTGAACGTTCTCGTTCAGAAGATTTCTACTTGCAGAATGATAGCGTGGAAGCCGTAAGCTTGGGTCATCGCGTTACGAATGTTGCCTACAGTGATTCAACCGGTTTTGCCGCGATTGACGTTTTGGCAATTGACCCGCGTACGTTTGGTCAAACAACCGTTGATTATTGGCGAAACGATTTAGGCAATATTGTCGTGCCTTATGGTCCAAGTGCCACCGTGAATATTCCCACCGTGGGTGAAACATTACCTTTCACACCTGAAAAAATGGGATTATGGGTCCGCTTAGATCGTTTGACTAATCCATTTGCGGCAAATACTAATTATCAACCAGATTTAGCCCGCTTAGGTCGAAACACGACCATTAATATGCGCTTCCAAGATGAAGCAGGTACCTGGTTATTGGTACCCTTCACCGCCATTCGTTCTGAATATGTGCGGCAGGGTCAAGATAGTCCCGGCTTTGGTAGCGCGGCCCATGTTACCAGCGGTTGGATTTACTATGAAGCAGATTTCTCGGCACTGAACTACGAACTCCAAGGCGAATTACGACTCGTTTCTCTTTATTGGGAACACCGTACTAGCAATAATACCGGCGAACGTCGTATCAAGATGTTATTCGCCGATTTTAACTTGATTGATGCGGATGGCAATGCAACTCCGTATGATTTAGCCAATGCGGGTAATTGGAGTTTTGCACCGGATGTAGGTGCTTTGACACAAGTCGCACCACAAGATATTCGTCCGGTTAATTTAGCGGCTGATAATCCCGGCTTGCACGAAGAAGCCTTTGTCGTGGTCTTCGATCAATTGGCACTCTGGTCGCGTTTAGGGGTTAACTTAAACTATCCACAACCCCAACCACTTGAAGCGGTTCTCAGTGATTCAGTCGCTGAACGCACCGGTTTGACTGCATTGCAAGAAAATCCCGATAAGGAAGATCCTGAAATTAACTTCAGTTTCGATAATATCTATCGTTCTAGTATGCAGATTACCAGTCGACGGTCGACTGAATATTTTCCTTCACTCTTTAATGAAGAAAACTTCATTGTGGTTGATATTCGTGAATTCTTGTATGCCGTCAATCAACGCCCTTCAGCAACTTACTATCCACAAGAAACATGGCTTAAGTTGTCTGACGACGTGAAGACGGAAGACGAAGTCAAAGCAGTTCTGGCTGATTTACAGGGTGGCGACTCTTCAAATGTAACTTATATCAATGAAGTTACCTATGCCCACGAATTTGACCAACTTGAAACAGATCCCTTGTCATTAGGCTTGCTGGGGTTGATGTTCCTTGCTTTCCTGATTGCGATGTCACTCAGCATTGTCGGACTATTAACTTATGCCGCTTTGACTACGCAAGCCCGTCGCGGTGAATTTGGTATTCTTCGCGCGCTTGGTTTGCCTTCAGGTCGCGTGGTATGGAGTTTACTGTTTGAACAATTCTTTGTGGTTGGTGTCGCGGCGGCCCTTGGCGCAGTGTTGGGTGTATTGCTCAGCTTTGCAGTCGTTCCACGGCTGGCGCTTGGTACAACTGGTGAAGGTGTAACGCCACCGTTTATCACGCAAACAGAATGGGCGGCGATTGGAAACTTCGGCATCATCTTAGCAGTTGTTTTGCTCGGCGTATTTGCCTTCTCGTTTGTGCTCATTCGCCAATTGTCTCTGTCACGCACCCTTCGTTTTGGCGATGAGTAAAGGAGAGGAATATGGATTTTACGGATATTATATCTGTAGGTATTGGTATATTAGTTAATCTCATCTATATGGGATATGCAGTCTATCGATTGACCAATATACCTTCAGAAAAATGGAATCGATCTGACCGCCGATTACTACTTGGTATAGTTGGATCGACATTAGCTACAATAAGCTTAATATTAAGGCTAATATCGCCAGTATTCCTTCTTCTTGGAATTACGATTACGATATTAACAATCGTTGGTTATATTTCCACAACAAATTGGCCGATAATTCGGCTAGCATTCAAGCGGATGCAACAAGAATGGCGTATTCTAGCAATTTTGCTCTTCGCCATTAGTTTAGTCACTGGCTTTCTAGCCCTTGGCCCGCTTTATATCCGGGGCGTAACGGAAGTTGATATTCGGTACGCGCTTGATAATGCCGATGATGAAGACCTCAATATTACGCTCATCAGTGAACAACCCATGGGTGAAAATGAGCAAGAGATTGTTCAAAAAGAACTTGGTGGTCTGATTACCAATGTTGACCGTTACGTACGGTCTGATTACACACCACCCCAACCCGCGGGTAATCAAGCGCCGGGTTTGTCCGGTGTTGCCGCTTGTGGGTTCCTATTCCAACTTGGACAAAATCCATTCCTAGGAGCGGCGGCTTCACCTAATTGCTATCAACCGTATGCTTTCGATGATTTGGCGGATCGTGTTGTAGTTGTCGAGGGTCGTTTACCTCAACGCACCGCACCGCCGGAAGATGTCAGCGGTTCGGGTTTTACGGATGAAGAACAAGAATTTAATGAACTTGGCTGGTATAACCGAGGTCAAGTAGAAGCGGTTATTACCCCGCTAGTTGCTGAAGAAGCTGAACTTGAAATTGGATCACGCTTTTTCATGGGGAACATCTTCCTTGATGGCAGTGGTGCCTTAGCCTCCGTAAAAATCGTCGGAATTGTCGAAGCAGTTGATCCGAACGATCCATTCTGGCAAGGGAACGGGATGTTCCTCACCGGAGCCGATATTCCAATCGGTAATACGGGTGCCACTCGTTTTGATTTCGGCTTAGCCTTCGACCCCGTATCTTATGAAGATTGGGTTGCACCGGTTGTACCCGGAACCAGTTATATCTGGCGGATGCACACCGATCCTAGCATTGTGAACGCTGATAATGCTGATGATGTAACCACCGGGATTGATAATATCCGTAACCAAGTTCGTGAAAATGACCCAACGGCCCAAATCTTCTCCGGTTATACCGGCTTAATTTCTGGCTACGGTGACCGTGTCCAAGAAGCTGAGGGCCCGATTGTTTTCCTCTCAGGAGCTGTGCTTATTCTGTTGCTCTATCACTTGGTGACAACGGTCAGCCTTGTCCTTCAACAACAAGGTAAAGAATGGAGTACCATTACCTCCCGTGGGGGTAGTACAGGTCAACTCTTCTTGATGCAATTTGTGACAATTAGCGTGCTCGGTATATTAAGTTTTGCCGCCGCGTTTGGCATTAGTCGTCTCTTCCTCATCTTTATGGAAGAATTTGGCCCACTCTCTGAAGTTTTGGGCGATGCCAGTCTTGCCAATGTCGCGTTGCCAATTAATTCAGTCTGGTTGGCCTTAGCCGGTGCCTTAACGGCAACTTTCGTGCTCAGTGCACCATCCATTCCTGCCGCATCAAAGAGTTTGTTACGGCTTAAGCAAGCCGCTTCACGCCCACCAACACGGCGGGCCTTGGTTCATGTCTTGATTATGCTGGCATGTTTAGGAATTGGAACCTTATTCCTCTTCCGTCTCTACTTGTTGGCCTCACCTGAAGACGCTGAAATGGGTGATTTGGTCGTCCAACTCTTCACCGATCCTCAAAAAGCAATTGATACCGTTGCCGAAAATGCAACATCGGAAACAGGCTTAAACGATCCTTTCAACTTAGTGGGACCTGCTTTCATGCTAACTGGGATGGCTTTGCTCTGGTTGACCATTTTCCCCTCGTTGGTAGGTATTGTTTCAAGGTTTACCTCCAAGAGCCGTTTTCTAACCACGCCGTTGGCCGTCTGGAATGTTCAACGTGATCCCGGCCACTATGCTCAATTGGTACTTTTATTGATTGGCACATTGGCACTGGGTACAGCCAGTCTTGGTTTAAGCGCTACACGTGACTCAGGGGCTTGGGAAGTGGCCACAAATGAAACTGGTTCAGCCGTCCGCGTGGAAGTTGATACGCGGGCAGATATTGCCGATCGTCCTTGGGACCGCCTTGATGGTGTTGAAAGTTATGCCCAAGTCTTGAATGTAGATGTTCGCCCCAGTAATGACCGTACTTCACGGACTATTCAAGTCATTGGTATTGATGCCGAAGCTTTTGCTAAAGCTTATCCAGAACACAAAGACAAAGTGGAAGCTCTATTTGGCCAAGAAACAATTGATTTGCCGGGTTTACCATTAGATGTGGATGCCCGTCAATTGCAGGTCCAAGTCTGGTCAGAATCTATCGCTGAAGAAGACTTGCCAGAGGCCAATGTTGAGTTGAATATCTACCTAGTTGACGAGGTAGGCATTCCTTATACCATTACCCTTACTCGCCCGACAGTTAGTACGGGAGTCACCGTATCTGGTGAGGTACAAGACGGAGCAGGTGACGACGCCCAAACCACTCCCGCTGAACAATGGGTTACCCTTGTCGCTAATTTGCCCACAAGCGGACGTGCCCCGTATTCGATTTATCAAATCGGGGTTGCAACCCGCCAAGGTGAGCTCAGCAGTTTTAGTCACACCATGTACTTGGACTACTGGCAAACTGTTGATGAAAACGGCGTTACCACTGATTTTGAAACTTTTGAAATCATTCCCGAAACATGGCAACCGGCGCTGGGTGATGAAGTTTATATCACCGTCAATGACGATATCGATATTTTCGACTCCGCTATTGGTGGCTTAGAAATGAACTATGTAGCGGTAGCTGATGAGGGAATTACACCTGTTTCAGCCAATGATACAACCGCACTGAAGATTGACTACACGATTCGACGGGTTGTTGCGCAAAGTTCCGAACCACGTATTGCCATTAATCCGGTGATTGTGGAAGGCGTGCCAGCTATTGTCTCTGATAACTTTGCCATCAATTTCAAAAACTTCAGTCAAGGTGGTGCTAGCTCTAGTGGCGCTAATCGTCCTAATTTACGGGTGGGTGATTATCGACCCATTGATTTGAATATTGGTCCGGGTACTGTTTCAATGGGCTTGCAAATTGTGGATATTCAAGAAGAATTCCCAACTGTCTTGGATGAAAAGTCTAATTTTATCATTATGCCGCTTCAAACAACCCGGTTGTGGTTCAATCAAACAGCCCGTTCTAACAGCACCTTTGATGCCAATGAAATCTGGCTGAATGTGCCAGATCGGCAAGTTACAGACCAATTTAAGTCTGAAGTTGATCAGATTGAAGGCGTTAACGATGTTGTCTACGCTTGGGATCGTTATGGTCAAATTCTACGTGAACCATTGCCCAGTGCAATTGCCGGGATGCTTTTTGCGGGCTTCTGGATTAGCTTGGCTCTGAGTTTGCTCGACTTTGCGTTCTATCTGGCTGTGACTGCTCAACAACGGGCCTTCACCTTTGGTGTATTGCGTTCGCTGGGCTGGAATGCAAACAATATCTGGCGCTTACTTTTCGTCGAACAAGTAACATTAATTACGCCAGCGTTGATAATTGGCAGTATACTAGGGGCAGGACTGGCCTATCTTATCTTGCCATTCCTCAGCTTAGTTGGAAATGAAACACTGAGATTGCCAGCCTTAGGCGTAGCCGGGTTATTGGCTTCTTTGGTGATTAGCTTTACCCTTTTATTAGTGATTGCCGCGTTGTGGCTCCGCCGTATGAGCGTGAACCAAGTGCTACGGCTCGGTGAAGAATAACAGCGACATTGAGATTATAAGGTAAAACATCATGAGTGAAATTTTTATCGAATGTGAAAACCTCGTAAAGATCTACAAAATCGCCGATCTCGAAGTCGTAGCACTGCAAGGCTTAGACCTCACTGTGCGCGGCGGTGAGATGATGGCGTTAATCGGTCCGTCCGGTTCAGGTAAATCAACCCTGATGAATATTCTGGGTGGGTTAGATACACCGACGGCTGGTCGTGTGCGGGTTGGCAACTATAATTTGCTTGAACTCAGCCGTAGACAACAAACATTGTATCGCCGGAATGAAGTCGGGTTTGTTTGGCAACAAACAGCCCGCAACCTGCTCCCGTATCTGACTGCCCGTGAAAATGTTGAGTTGCCGATGGCTCTCAATGGTATTCGTCCGCGCGAACGTCGCGAATATGCTTCGCATTTGTTGGAAAGTGTGGGGCTCGCTGATCGTATGGATCATCGCCCTGACCGTCTATCTGGTGGTGAACAACAACGGGTAGCGATTGCCGTTGGTGTATCGAATAAACCTCGTTTATTGCTAGCTGATGAACCCACGGGTGAAGTTGATACCGAAGCCGCTGAAACCATCTTCCGCGTTTTACACGAATTGCGTGATGACTTGGGTATTACGATTATCATCGTAACGCACGATGTCATGGTGGCGCGGGCGGTTGATCGTGTGATCGGTATGCGTGATGGCTTGACCAGCACTGAAATTCTCCGCAAGCGTGACGGTGGTGTCATTGTTTCGGATGAGGAATTTGCTATTTTGGACCGGGCCGGGCGTTTACAATTGCCAGAAGCCTACATCGAAAATTTGGATATGGAAGATCGCGTCCTCATCAAGTTGCGTGATGATCATATCGGCGTTTATCCAGAACACGAAAACAACCACGAACCCGCCAGCGTACAGGAGTAAAAGACGATTATGAATAACGGATATTCAAGTGGTGTTGAACCAATTATTTCCATCGATAGCTTACATCGGATTTATCACTTAGCTGGTGAAGACATCCATGCGGTAAATAATATCTCTTTTGATCTTTGGCCCAATTTTATGTCTGCCATCGTTGGTCGTTCGGGTTCGGGTAAGACAACTTTGCTTAACCTTTTGGCGGGCTTAGATGAACCAACCGGCGGGGAAATCAAGATCTTAGGCCGCAAACTGCATGCCATGAGCGAACAAGAAGTGCTCAATATGCGCCTGCATGAAATTGGCTTTGTTTTCCAAAGTTTTGGGTTGATGCCACTTTTGAGTGCGACCGAAAATGTTAGCATTCCCTTGCGGATGCGCGGCATGTCCGCCAAACAACGGGATAAGCAAGTTGCCGAGGCCCTGGAATGGGTTGGTTTAGCCGATCGCGCCAAACACCGCCCTTATGAGCTTTCTGGTGGTGAACAACAACGTGTGGCTATTGCCCGCGCACTTGCTTCAAATCCGAACTTAATTCTGGCAGATGAACCGACCGGACAATTAGATACCCGAACTGGTCGCCGCATTCTAGAATTGATGCGTCGTTTGGTGGAAGAACGTGGTATTACGATTGTTATCGTGAGCCATGACCCGCAAGTCATGCAAGAAGCAGATGTTGTCCATGAAATGCGTGATGGTCAACTCATGGAAACCCGCATCAAAGATGGTATTGTTTTGCCGGATGGTATGTCAGGCTCCCATGCTTACATGGAAGATGCCGCCACTGCTTACAAGATGCATGTCTAATTGATGTATCTCAATTGAAACAAAAAAGTACCCGCTGTTAAAGATATTTTTTGACAGCGGGTTTTATATTTTAGTGGGGAAAATAAAAACAGATACTCAGTTGAGTATCTGTTTTTTGAGTAGCGGGGGCAGGATTCGAACCTACGACCTTCGGGTTATGAGCCCGACGAGCTGCCACTGCTCCACCCCGCACCGTTATGTTGTTTACAACTTAGCTAAAATATCATTTTACAGGGTTCATGTCAAGCCTAAAAGAATAATTGGACGCTAATCTAATGCAGTTTTAATAGCGATTTGGTTCTCTCAGCCATTCATCCAATTTTTGCTAAATAAAAAGATTGGAGGTCACGAAGAGCTCCAATCTTCTTCACTTATTTAGATGAATCCACATTACTTCTCGATAATCTTATCATCAATCAGTTGTTGTTGAACTTGTTGCCCACGGGGATCAAAAGCAAAATACGGGGCATACAATTGAAATTCAGTGTCTTGGAATGCACGTCCGGCCCGGTTCTTTTCAATGGTAAAGACAACCCATTCACGGGCTTTCTTAGCTTCATAGGGATTAAATGAAGCAACATCCTTAGATAAAATGTGATACTTATTGTTCATGATAATAGCAATATCGCACTCATAATCGAGCGCTGAACTCCCGCGTAAATGATGGAGATGCATCCGCTTGGCTTGCAAACCTTCGCGGTCCGCCGCCACAATGGAAAGGATAGGAACCCCAACAGATAGAGCAATATCTTTTAACCCCTCTACAACAATTGTTACTTTTTCAGCTTCATCGCTTGATTTTTCGGGATAAATTGCAACCTTTTGAAGATAATCAATAAATACAGTAACGTTGCCATCAGTTGCTTCAGCGATACGGGCTGTCATTTCACGAATTGAGTTGAGAGTAGTCACCGCCGGACTAGCTTTGACCATAATTAAGCGATCTGCGTAGCGCGCCATGCGGGATAGCGCCAATGATGTTTTAGGATGTTCGCGTAGAATTTTCTGGAGCGAGGCTGAATTCGATTGCAATGTGGAGCGTGCCCGCTCTGAAATAATGATGTCGTGTAGGTCTTTCATACGCAGACCTTGCCGGCGATCCATTTCAGGCGGATTGACACTCTCTAAACAGAGTAAACGATGCATGAGATGCGCTTCTGTATGTTCATAAGAAAGATAGAAGGCAAAATGATCTTTACGGCTAGCAATATTCCGGGCCATTTGTAAGGCTGTAATTGTTTTACCAATTCCTTGTGCGCCACCCAAAAGTACCAGTTCAGTTTTACGCAAACCGCCACCAATAAATCCATCCAACGGGTCAAACCCGGTTGGAATAGGTACATATTCCGATAAATCCCCTTGTACAACCATATCGTTTGCCTCAGTCATAACCTGCGCCAACGTGCGCGGCATATGAGCTTTGGCTCCTTCATTCCGATTCCGAGAGTTAGAAGCTGACCGCTCTATAGCTGGCGGATCTTCTGGCATCGGTGGAGGTGTATCATCGGGGAAACGACGTGTCACCATTAGAAATTTTCCCTTTACTAAAAATGATGCTATAAATATTGTACGAGAAACACCTATCTAAAAACAATCAAGGCGCTTATAGGATTAGTCGATATTTGTCGTTATAATGGGTATTTAGGTAGGATAGACGCTACATTGTCCCTTTCTGAAAAAAGTATGAAATCTTAATTCTGCCTGAAAGGAGTGAGATGTATCAGCAGATTTTGGGGCTGATAACATCAAAATATTATGGTTGAAGGTTTAGCAAAAATTTCTTGGCAGGACCCGACAACAAACCAAATACGGGAGTTCGTTTTGGCTGATGGGGTTAATCTATCTATCGGGCGTGGACAAGATAATGACATTTATATCCCCGAAAAGCATGTTTCACGACGTCATGCCATTATTCGTCACGAATACGGTGTATTTGTGATTGAAGATTTAGGAAGCGCCAATGGGGTATTTGTCAACGACCGCCGAATTGATGTGCCTTATCCATTGGTAGCGGGAGATGTCATTCGGTTATTCCAACCACAGCTTCAATTTGCGGCCATTACTAATCAAAAAGAAGTCGAAATAGCAGATCGGACAGGTACGCTTCTGCGTCCGAAAACCGCGCGGGGTAGAGCAGTCATCGTTATTACCGCCGGCGCTCAAGAAGGCATGGAAATTCCCCTCATGCAAGATGCTGTCACCTTTGGGCGGGCGACTCAAAATGCAACATGGGATATTAAGTTGCAAGATCATGCCGTTTCACGTCCGCACGCCAAAATTGAATTGGTGGATGATACATGGCGGCTTGTTGATATGGGAAGTTCCAACGGCACGTTGCTCAACGGCGTATCTGTCAGTACAGCGATGACGCTTAAAGATGGCAGTGTGATTGTCATGGGCGAAACCCGCATGCTTTTTAAAGAAATGTAAAATCCCTACCGACGCACAATTTTGTTGATTGCTCAATCCGAAAGGAATATATCAGACCCTATGTCGGAACAATCCCTCGAAACAAAAGTGGGAAAACTGCTTTTAGAGAAAAATTTAACGATTTCCTGTGCAGAATCTTGTACTGGCGGATTGGTTATGGATCGCTTAACTAATATCGCGGGCAGTTCAACTTATTTTCTGGGTGGAGCCGTTGCCTATTCTAACCAAATCAAACACAGTGTATTAGGCATTCAAGAAAACACATTAAATGTATTTGGTGCTGTAAGTGAGCAAGTGGCGGCGGCAATGGCCCGTGGAGCGCGCGCTGTTTTTGGCACTGATATTGCTGTCGGCGTAACAGGTATTGCAGGACCGGGGGGCGGTACAGAAGAAAAACCTGTCGGTTTGACATATATTGCCATCAATACCCCTAAAATGAGTATGGTTCAACGCTTCGAATGGCAAGAAGATCGTATTGCCAATAAAAAATCGAGTGCCGAAGCGGCCTTAAAAATGGTGCTTGATTATCTCGAAAATCAGCATGACTAATATTTACATCTGAAACATGATCATGCCTCCTGCCCCAAATAAAATAGATCTGCTGAAAAGAAATATCCTGCAATTGAGCTTTAAAGGTCCCAAGGCTGTTAAACGCGCCATTTCAAATAAGGCCAGGCTCAATCGCAGGGTATCAGGGCATATTTATCGTTTTCGAAGAATGTGGTTTAACCAGCGTAACTCCACCCTATTTTTACAAGTGAAAGAGTATCCTCAACGGTGCTATTTTCCTTTAAGATGCCTGCGTTTACGCATTCCCCAATGACAATATCGTGGTCGCCGCCAGTTTCAACAATTTGCTGAACACGACATTCAATATATGCCGTGGCTCCTTCTAAAACTGGACAACCTGTTTCAGGTGCGGCCGTATAAGTTGCTTCGATCATCTTATCGGGCTTCTTCGCACGACTTTTGGTAAATGGCATCATGGCTTCTTGGTCAGCTTCTTGGAAAATATTTACCGTGAAAACTTGACCTTCTTTGATGAGACCATACGAGTGGCAATCATTTTGAATACCAAGCGCGAGTAGGCGTGGTGAAAAGGATGCTTGGGTCACCCAATTCGCTACCATCGCATTTTCATCGGAAGCAGTTTTAGAAGTAATGGCATAGAATCCATAGGGCATTAACTTAAGTGCAGTTTTAATTGCATCATCGGACATAATCGGCTCCTCTTACTGTTAAATTTTGGCGAAGAAAATAACTACTAAGTATTTATTGCTTAGATTAGGGACTCGTCACATTTCTTACGATGACGACAACCCGCACAATGGTGTTTTTTACGGTGGGAACGTGGCAGAAGGGTTAGCTCTTGCTCGCGCTCGTGGTGCATTTCATCTAGTAGGTCAACCAACATCTCATACATTTCGTTGTCATAATCAACTTCAAATGTACGATTGTCGTAGCGAATCACGCCATAAGGTGGGGTAATTTGCGTTATATCCTCGATCAGCAAGCAATGGACCAGAATTTGTGCCACGTGACTATCGTGGGGTGATTTGGGCGCTTTACCCCGTTTGGTAATCACGGGAATAGGATAGCCACCCTGTTCAAGGATTAAATCCGGTTTACCCGTGACACCATATTTAGATGAGACCAGTTGTCCTTGTAGATTAGGAAAAGGATTACCACTAAGTCGTTGACGAAGCCACCGTCCACCGACCCAAAGCAACACACTCCCAATCAATAATCCCAGAATAACTAAAACCAAGCTCATTTACAGCGTTATCCATCCTACCACCGCGACCAAAACTACAACCCAACTCAGGCTAAACAATAAAATGGCTGTTGCCGGTTTCTTTTTCTCCCGAATCTTACCCTGCCGGTCATAGGACCAAGCCCGCTTGCAATAGACATAGCGGGCAACTTCAGAAGCAGTCAGCATTTCATTGCGTTTGAAACTCATTCTTCAATTCCTACCTTTTTCTCCAAGGCTTGCAACGCATCTTGAAGTTGTTGTTGGCGTAAACTAGTTGTCAAATCACCGCGTGTGCGCTCAAGAACATTGCGCAAAACATCGGTGCGACGCCGCAAACCGTGGGTGATCGCATCGGTATAATCAACCGTGATCAAATGGCTATAAATCGCATCCATCGCTTCTAACATGCGTTCGGCTTCAGCATCATGCTGGTGACGAATAATATCCAAAATATGGCGACGCAATTCAGTCGCCGCTTCAGCCAAACCATTTAGATAGGTTGCGGGGGGAATATTGAGATCGGTGTGGCTAGGCAGAGATTCACCACGGACTAGAACATACGTAAGATTAGCCTCAGCATATTCACGTAATGAATCTTGGGTATAGCCACTATTATATAATTCAGGGTACTCGACGATTTCAGCCGCCAGATTCTCGGCAACTTCTTTAGCTTTAGCCAAACCCTCTTGGGCATTCTCCCATTCCCGACGATGAATCGCCCGAATGGTATTGGCGCATAATCTAATTAACTTCCGGGTACGGGCTAAGGTTGCTTCACGGGCGGTATTTAAACCTTCAAATTCATCACTAATTTCATCAATCGTTTTATCAAGTTCCTGCACGGATTATTTCCTTCATGATTTATAACAATATTGAGAGTTCATTGTAGCGTTTTTAATGGGGATTGCCTAGCAAAGCTATGAATTATTTAGAGGTATCAATTTTAGAAAAAACAGAGGTGTAATCTCAAATAAAAAAAACGAACCCGATGTTATGTGCATTTGCCTCTATTAAGCTAGAGGACACAACATCGGGGTTAAATAGCCAATAAAATGTCGCAAAATTCAGTAGGATAATCTAAGTTTGAATGCTCCTTGCTACATTTCCTAGACGTAACAAGCGCTAAACGGAAATCTCCATACCACTCGCCTCCACCGTCCGGATGTTGGTCACTATTTATCCCACCACCCGTAATATTGGATTTACGACCAGCAATTTGCCGTCGACTGGTGCGCTTATGGTTTGAGCGATAACTTGGTCTGTGTTGTTTGCTAATCGAGTAACAACGTGACATTGAGTAATTCCTTTTCTGCCGCATTAAACATCACTAGGGCGGCGCTTTGTTTTTGTGTTTGCATCGCGCAATATTTACCGAATTTTGGCTGATAATGATGTCGCACATGTTGAAGATGCATTGTGTCATCTCTCCTACGGGGCTATTTTTCCCCAACAACTTAAAAATAAGATCACGACTTAATTTTGCCTGAGCAGTATCACTCAGCTTCTTACCAAATTTAATTGGTGGATGTCAGATATGTCGTTTAAACATGTTGCCTCCTTTGAATTAGGATGTTTCTATTGATTAACTACGACTGTATAAGCGGATGACAGACAGGTTCGCGATATTCAAAGCGGTTTGCTGTGTGTCTTCGGCGTTGGCCGCCAACTCATTTATAGTTTCTTGTGCTGTATAAATGATGTCTTCCAGCCAACCTTTTAATTCATGTTCGTCGATAGTCGTTTCATCTGCTAGGGTACCGTTTGAAGCGGCACTATGGATACGATCCAATGTTTCCAGCAGGGTTTCTAAGTGCAAATCGGTGATTTGTCGTCTTTCCTTAGTTATGTTCTGTAAGTGGGTCATGGTTGTCACACCTTAAATTTTCAAGTTACCCACACCCAAATAAAAATCGGGGCGTAGGATTTTGTCGCTATGACTTAGACCCTACGCCCCGAATATTGGGCTTCACCGATTACCAGTGTGCGTTAGTGGCGGTTTTTATGCCGCTCGTGCATCCTCCTGCACCCTGGTACGCCAGCGTAGGGTCGCGATAAATCTTGGCGAAAGTCATTTGTTAAACTGCTAATCTTGATGTCCACGTTTCTATCGTGGCCTGCTCCGGTGTTAATGTTAAATCCGGCGGCATCCCGTTCGATAAGCCAATCTGGGTTGACTACTAGCATGTTGCCAGAGTCACTGCGTGCTACACCCTCAGGTGCGGGCAATGGATAGCTAAGCCCCGCTTCGGGGTGGCTATTCAGCACGCTTAGGCCAGTTACGGTAAACGGATTCATCCCTGGGATGGGCAATACTGCACCATTGGGGAGGAGTTTATTTACCTCGGCTATCGAATAAAATTGGGACATCAGACCCCACTTTCTACATTAGATCAAACGAATAAAATGACTAAAACGAACTACGTGTCCAACATGGTTTGGTCGAGCATACTTAAGATGCTACTACCTTTGATGAACACACGGCGCATACCGGGAGGTTGCGAAACTTGTAGAAAACCATTGTCTATAAGTTTCTTCAAAGTACTCAAACTCACACCTAGAGCGTGCGCCGCTTCCTTGCGGGAATAAACAGCGTTTGGTTGAATACCAGGTTTCCCTTCTGCTGACTGCCTAGCTTTTACAGTTGCACTCATCGGAGTAATCCTCCAATCCATTCTAAACTATACAAAATGTTATAACCCTTGTCAACAACAAATATTTTATAGTAATTTAGGTGTAGATGTTTTTTGATAGTATAAGGGTTCAATACAGGTCAGTCAAGTAGGTTAACAGGATTCAAATATTTAACCATAATTTAATTTGTACAATTTTGTACAAACAAGCACTATACCGTATAATATGAAGTAAGTGGTCAAATAGATTAAGGATAAACCACCTTGCACGGGAGAGTTCTCCTCCTAAATGGTAGTACTTGGGAACCGCTAGACATTATTAGTATTCCACGAGCCATCAACCTGCTTCTAGCCAACAAAGCAATCATTGTTGAGCAAACGGGGCAGGTTTTACGTAGTGTGCACGAAATTTTTCCTATTCCGTCCGTTATTGCCCTGAAAACTTTTATTAACGTGCCACGTCGCCAAGCAACATGGAGTCGGCGGGCTGTTTTAACCCGCGACAATTATGTGTGTATTTATTGCTCACGTAAGCCGGGCGACATGGTTCAAGGCAAGCCACTCAACAAAAGCGATATGACGATTGACCACATTTTGCCTCGTTCACGTGGCGGCAAAGATGTTTGGACAAATACCGCTTGTGCTTGCTATGTTTGTAATCGCAAGAAGGGCAGTCGTCTACCAGGTGAAGCAGGTATGAAACTCCTTTGGGAACCCAGAAGACCGAGAACAAACTATTTAGTTCTCGAAGTTGGGACTGGACCGGCTTCTTGGAAGAAATTCATAGAATTTAAGAGCCGCTAGTCTCCGTCAAAGAAACTGGCGGTTTTTGTTATCGTACAATTTGGTTTTAGTCTTGACATTGATTAAAACGCCAGTATACTTTTCATTATTGAGTGCCCGTAGCTCAGTGGATTAGAGCGATTGTCTACGGAACAATAGGTCGGGGGTTCGAGTCCCTCCGGGCACGCACAAACAGGGTCATTTTTGACCCTGTTTTTTATTTTTAGGGAATTTTTCATAAAGATAAAACTGAGCAATAGAAAATCACTGCCCAACATTCACTCTAAAGCTAATTTATAATAAGCTTTGATACCATTCAGCCCCGTGAAAGACTGGATTTTTTTATTTATCTCTCTAAATCAATTAAAGATGCTAAAACATCCGTTAAAGATGTTTCTCTACCGGATTGCCATGCTATCTCAAAATCATGAGCAGTCATCTGTTCGCGGATAATACTTACCAAATTGTCATAGTCCTTTTGTTCACGGGGCGAGAGTGGGAAATTAATAGTTTCACGCAATACTTCGGCCACCCCATATAATTGTGTGGCATATTCAGGTTTGCTATGTACTGCTTCAATATTTGCTAACATTTCTAGTTGATGGGCAATACCTGCTTTAAAACCAATCTGATGGGATATTCGTAAACTATCTACCCCAAATTGATTTGCCTTATCATAATCAGCTTGGTAAAAAGCCACTTCACTTCGATTGGCTAAAATAATGGCTTGACCTAATAAATTGCCAATGTCATAGGCAATAGCCAATGCTTTCTTGAAATAACTATCCGCCATTTCATAATCACTTAGCTTGAGAAACAATGTCCCCAAGTTAGTAGATATAGAGCTTAGGGCTTTCTTATCATCAATCTTTTCAGCTATTTCGAGAGATTCTTCATTGTAGATAATCGCTTGCTCATAATTTTGCTGTTCTGAGGCTGTTATTCCCAGTGTAGTTAGAGCCTGCGCCACATATAACAAATTTTCTTGCTCACGACTAATGGCCAACATCTCTTGGGCAATTTCCTCAGCTTTAGCATAATTAGTTTCAAAGGTTTCGAGATTAACTAAATGCAGGATTACTTTAAAGCGGAGATCTTCATTATCCAAATTTTTTGTTAAAGCATAACTTTTTTCGGCATACTTACGACACAATTCCATTTCACCTAGGGTAAATGCAAAAATTCCAGCGTCATGTAAGGCCCATGCTCGTTTTTCATCAGATATGTTTTCTGCTATTGCTAAAATTTGAGAAATCCAGTCCAAACCTTCTTGCATATAACCTGCATAACTCCAAAATTTGGATAATTTATGACAAATGGTGAACATTTCCTCAGCAGGTTTCTGAGTGATACCCCAGTCTAAAGCTTGACGAACATCATCAATTAAGGGCATAAGGGTTTGGTCATTATCCGCATCAAGGATACATTGCTTAACATAATTGAAATGTGCTTGATGCGTTATATCTGCAAGATCATTATCAACTAAGCGGGTAAATGCGTTTTGACGAAATAGCTCATGGAGATAATAGGTGCCTGTTAGGGCATCAACTTGGAGCATAGATTTGTTAACTAGAACTTTTAAGTGAGATAATGTTGCATTTGCAATTTCAGTGGCGGCTTCTCGAGTGAAATTATTCCTAAATACGGCTAATTTCATTAACACTTCAGCTTGTTCTGTATCCAAAAGTTGCCACGACCGCTCAAAAACATAATCTAAACTTTGATGCTGGAAAATAGCATCCAGCATCGCAGAATCTAACGCTTGTGAATTGATTTCCAGTTCTGCCAATATATCGCCGGTAGAAAGTGTGTCCAACCAAGATGTAGCCAGCAATATTCCTAACGGTATCCCTTGCACAACTTGGCAAATACGCGCAATATTTTGCAAATCCCTTGGCGAGGGCTTGAAGTTATGGTGTGTTCGCTCAGCGCTCCGCAAAAATAGTTGAACAGCGCCATGTTCCGCTACATCATGCCCTCCAGCTTGTTCAGGAAAATCAATACCATCTAGCCTAAAAATCACTTCACTAAAAATATTCAATCGTGCGCGTGAAGTAACAATTATTTTTATATTAGGCGCAGAGGATAAGATATCGCCAAAAAATGAAGCACCATCTAACAGATGTTCAAAACAGTCGATGACCAACAAGATATTTTTATTTTTAATATAATGTAAGAGAGATTGAATGGGGTTCGATTGGTCCGCAAAGCGGTAGTCTAATGCATGCGCTAAAGCAGACGGCAAAAATACGGATGATGTAAGAGATCCCACAGACACAAAATAAGCATCATCGGCAAAATGTTTTCGCTGGCGATGGGCCAATTCAAGCGCAAAATGAGTTTTACCAGTTCCCCCTGACCCGTGAATGGTCATTAAACGCACATCCGGCTGATTGAGAAGGTTGGTTGCTTCGGCTAGTTCTTTTTCCCGTCCAATCAGCGGCATTACCATAAACGGTAAGCTACCTTTAGCTGTTTCCGTAGAAGTCTTTGGTAAGATGTTTTTTAATAATCCCATTTCGCGGGCACGTATCACTGCCATTGTGCGTTTCTTCACTTCAAACTTGGCAAAAATATTTTTAAGATGTTCCTTAACTGTATTGACGCTGATAAACAACACGTCAGCAATCTGCTGATTACTTAAACCTTGTGCCACCAGGGTCAGTACTTCAGATTCGCGATTTGTCAATAATCTCTGTTGTGTGTTCTGTTCAACTTCAGCCATTTAAACAACCCTATTTATTTGAATACGTAAGACTTCCCCAATGGGCTAAAATTTGTCTCTTAAAACCCTACTTCAGCCCTTCTCTTAGCAAAAAAGAGGGTTTATCGATCCCATAGAAGCGCTTAATTTTGCTTCTTTAAGGGAACGGATGATTCTTCTAAAAACTAATACAAGGGGATATTACAACTGTCCTCATGGAATCTTCACCCAACTACCCCCCCCTCAATATACTACTTTTGGGTGATTGTAAGGTGAATATGCTTTGCCTACCATTAACGTCATAAGTAAAGTGCTAATTAGGCTTTATCTTAATTGTTTGATTGAGACAATCCTTAATGGATAGGTGTTTAGGCTCCCTCAGTCATTATAACAAAAATGGAGGTAAGACAAGCAATACTTGTATCCATACCACAAACTACCTGCGCCTGAAGCTGGCTGACAAGGTCTGTGTTTTGGCAAATGAAGTCACTATCGTGGAACAGGTTTGATTAAATCAGAACACTGTGTTGCTCTGCCGAAAGAAGGAGCTTTTGATTTTTCAGCAACAATATGCGCAGTTGTTCTTTTTCGATTGCTAGCATTTCTGGGAAAACACAGTTGCAAAATGAAAATATAGGGAGTTAGGAAAGATGAAACATACATTTATTTTGCTTACAGGCTTATCTATTCTGCTTTTGGCAGTATTCGCAAGCCAAAACACATCAGTCTTGGCGGCCTCGTTCGGCGGATTTACAAGCGTTTATCACATAGATGATGGAGCATGTGCTACCTCAAGTGTAAACTTCACCTATGAACTGACGGGTGTCACGGATGATACGGGTGGAAATCTCGACCGAGTATATGAAATCTATCTAGATGGCAATGGTGATCTTATTGATCTAGATCACGCAAGTGCTACTGTAGGCACAACCGGACCCCAACTGGCGAGTGGGAATGGAGACAACCCAAATCCAATTGATGTCTCGCCTGTAACTCTATATATTTACGATACCACATCAAACTCTCCATTTGGAATGGATGAAACACAAGAAAATCTTGATTGGGTATTAGCCAATGGGACATTATTAGCTACTTCTAGTTATGATGTACGTAATATTCCAAGTTGTGCTGACGTACCTTATGGATCGCTTGAGACTTCTCCTGTTTCTCAACAAACTCCCCAAATAGGATTAATTTCTATTAGTGTTGGTCAAATTCAACCTATCTATGAATCAGCGGGCGGTAGCGTAGTCCGTGATACCGATAACAACGAGGTCAGACTCCCGCAAGACTATGATGGAAACGGGTTTGATACGTATCTCGTCATGAGCAGTACTGAAATTGATGGACACCTCTGGTATCAAATCTTTATTGGTGATGGCGCAAGTTTGGTCTGGGTGCCAGCGGATAACGTCACGATCGTGGAATAAGGTTTGATGAAATCAGGATACTGCGTTGCTCTGCCGCAAGATGCGCTGTTGTTCTTTTCAATTGGCATCATTTCTAGAAAAACACATTTGTAAAATGAAAATATAGGGAGTTAGGGAAGATGAAACATTCTTTTACTTTGATTACAGGCTTGTCTATTGTGTTTTCGACAATATTCGTAAGCCAAAATACTTCAGTCTGGGCGGCCTCGTTCGGCGGAATTACAAGTATTGATCCCGTGGATGGTGGGACATGTGCTACCTCAAGCGTAAACTTTACCTACGAACTGACGGGTGTTATTGATGATACAGGTGGAAATCTTGATCTTGTATATGAAATCTATCGAGATGGCGACGGTGATCTTATCGACATAGATCCGGCAAGTGCGCCTGTAACCGCAACAGAAACTGAGATAGGGAGTGGAGATAGTAACTACCCAATCGATGCCTCACCTGTAACAATGTATATTTACGATACTCCGTCAGGCTCTCCTTTTGGAACGGATACAACACAAGAAAATGTTGACTGGATAGTGACCAATGGGACGTTATTAGCTACTTCTAGTTATGATGTACGTAACATTCCAAGCTGTGCAGGCGTACCTTATTTTGGATCGCTGGGGACTTCTCAACAAATGCCCCAAATTGGATTAATTTCTATTGGTGTAGGCCAAATTCAACCTGTCTATGAATCAGCGGGTGGCAGTGTAGTCCGAGATGCAAATAACAACGAACTTAAGCTCCCCCAAGACTACGACGGCAACGGATTTGACACATATCTTGTCATGAGCAGTACTGAAATTGATGGACGGCTCTGGTATCAAATCTTTATTGGCAATGGCGCAAGTTTGGTCTGGGTGCCTGCGGATAAAGTCACGGTCGTGGAATAGGTTTAAAAAAATACCCCGCTACTTGAGGCGGGCGGGGCATTTTATTGGAGTATTCTGAGCTCCCTTTCCATGCTTGAGCAGACTGGAGAGGGAGTTATATTTTGTCTAAACCTTAAACCTTGATTCGCCCTAACTAATCTAGTCCAACTGGCTTCAACTTCTCATCGAGCACTTCAAGGTTTTTCAGGACACGTTGCTCAGCCGTATCTTCCACATTGCGCACCACAGGTATGAGATATCCACTTAGTCCAGTGAGCGTTCCCAAAGTTGCCGTGCAGATAAACATCAGTCCCATACCCGCACCAGCGCCGGTCCCAACTAACCACCCAAAAGTATCGGCCAATGCCCCATTCGGCATCATGGCTGGTTCAAAAACATAGTCCGCTAGTAAACCACCCAGCAAATAACCCAGCGGCATACTGGCGAGACGCAACGTATTTTGCACCACAAAAATCCGTCCTTGGATATTGAGGGGAACTTTTTCTTGCCAAATCGCTGTATTGCCAGATGTGATAAATGGAATCAGCGTTACGCCCAGCAAGGCTCCGACCATCCAGACCGTGAGATTTTGGCCAACACCAAAGAGAAAGTCGCCCAACAAGAATGATAACGCTGTTACGCCCAACACATTGTGGATTTTGCGCTTAGGTCCGCCCCATGTACTGACTAAAATCCCGCCAATAATCCCACTGATGCCCATTGCCCCCTGCACGGTTGCTAAAGCGAGTTCATCCCCGCCTGTCCGCGCCAAAACCATCGCCGGAAACACACCATAGTAGGTTAACGAGGCCAAGAAATTGATATTGGCATAAATCATCAGCAGATAGAACAGACCTTTATCGCGATAAATATATTTGAAGCCAAAACTGAGTTCTTGCCAGAAACCTTTTTCCTGAGATTCTTCATCTTCATCTGACTGAATCTTCATTTCAGGCAAACGGATGATGAGTAACGACCCGACCGCGACCAAAAAGGTAATGACATCAATCCACATGACACCGGCAATGCCAATCGCCACCAAGAATGCTCCCGCAAACATTGGTGCTAAAACCTCAGAGAGGGAGCTTGCTAATGAGCGTAGACCATTCACCCGTGTATAGTGTTGCTTGGGCATAAGAACACTGGTCAGTGAAATATAAGCGGGACTCTGGAAAGCATCTAAGCTACCGATGACCAATTGCGCGACATACAAATGCCAGATTTCAAGCTGATTGGCGCTATATAAGGCGAGTAAACCCATTGTAGCGAACCCCGCGCCCGTATCCGCGCCGATCATAATCCAGCGGCGATCTAAACGATCAACCCACACACCCGCAAAGGGACTGACGACAACCATTGCGCCAAATGAAAATACACCCATAAGCGCCAATGTTGTCGCATTGCCCGTTTGTTGATAGGCCCAGATAATCAACGCAAAGCGGGTCATACCGGTGCCAAACAGCGAAATCAACTGGCCGAACCAGATAATTAAAAAGATTTTGAAGTTTTTGTTCGAGAGGGACATCTTAGCTCCTCGATAATTTGATTGAGATGGATGCTTTCACTCAGCATCGCATCTAAATATGGATAAGAGATAAGGAATCAAAAAAGCTACCGGGTGGGGTAGCCTATCGAGGTCAATTTTTAGGAAGATTCACTAATAAGCTATCGGCACATTATTCCTGCGGTAGCTGATTTGGACATCATATAAAAATAGCTGTGATTTTTGGTTGGTATTGCCATATGATGTATTTCCTCCAATCATCATTCTATCATAAGTTTTAATGGAGAGAATGATCACATCAATTACATAACAAGTCTAAATTAAATCTTTGGCGTTCTATACACGTCAATTCACGTATTTCTCGATTTTTGTAAACCCAATCTAGCATTGTTCTTACATTACTAGCATTCCATAAAATAATAGTTTTATCCTTAGAGCTTGACGCAATGGTCTGGCCGTCAGGACTAAATGCAACATTTGTAACATCATTGGTATGACCCGAAAAGATACGTAGAGCTTCGCCGGTCATAATATTCCACCAGATAACTGTACCATCAGCAGATCCGGAGGCAATAGTCTGACCGTTAGGGCTAAATGTAACACTGGTAACACTGTCAGTAT
>JBNLCD010000002.1:0-51995 GCA_050303635.1 Anaerolineae bacterium | reverse complement strand
AAGACCCTAGTGGCATTGCCATACCGTGCTGTTGGATTTTTAGCCAAGAGACCCTGAAAGATTAGGATTAAATGATCCGTCTTTTCGCCAATATCTGGTAATTGTGATAAGTCTGGCATATCACATAACACTGCACTGATAAATTCTTTGATCGTCATGCCTTCACAGGGATGACTGCCCGTCAACATTTCGTAAGCAATCACCCCAATAGAATACAAATCTGCGCGTAAATCAACGGGTTGGTCTTGCAGTAGCTCCGGTGCCATATAGGCTAATGTTCCAACCGTTTCGTGCAGAGCATGGGGCGTACTTGCCAAGCCAAAATCTACTAAATACACATGATTGTTCACAACCAATATATTTTCTGGTTTTAGATCGCGGTGCAGAATATTGGCCTGATGCAGATAATCAAGTGCTTGAAAAACTTGGATCACCAGATGCAATTTGTCTTCAAGCGCAAGTTCTTGCCCCGCTTGGACAATCGTTTCCGCTTCTTCTAAATATTCCATTGTGAAATAGGGTTGTTCTTTGTCATCAAGGCCGTAGTCAAGAACATGAATGATGTGCGGATGACTTAACTTGGTCAATGTCTTGAATTCATGAATAAGGGCAGTTTCGCGTTCTTTACGTTTGGGCGTGCCTTGATTCACTCGGCCATGTCGCGTTAAATCTACACGCTTTAAGGCTACGATTTGATCGGTGTGCATATCAGTAGCGGCATAGACTGTGCCCATACCACCTGCACCGATAATTTCATGCAAGATATATCTATCATCAACGACTGTTTCGCTCATGGTTTCCTCCCGAAATACGTAAACCGTTTGCGCTGTTTAGAGATTTAGTCGGGAGAAAGTTTGTATTTGGAAATTATCCCCCTAATTTTTGGGAGAGTAGAAAATTAAACGACCCTTTTAGGCTGAAAACGTAGACATCCAAGACATCAAGAATTTTCGTAAACTACATATGGACACGTTAAGATTGAATCCAATGCCAATTACAAGAGGGAAGGCTCCACATGTCAAAACCACAATGGCACAAAGTTGGTGAGAGAGATAGCTTAGATGAAGGACGTGTAACAAGCACGACGGCAGGGGTTAAATCTATTTGTTTAGTGAAATTCAATGGCGAGTACCGGGCTTTAGATAATGCTTGTCCGCATCAAGGGGGGCCATTAGGCGAAGGCCAAATTGTCAACGGCTATGTGGTGTGTCCTTGGCACGCGTGGGAATATTCACCAGTCGATGGAAATCCACCGCCCGGATTTGAAGATAGCGTTGCAACCTATCCTGTTGAAGAGCGGGAAGATGGGGTCTATGTGGCTATTGAAGAATCTGAACCCATCTACACTATTTCAGATCAAATGATGGAAGTTGCTGTTGATTGGGGACTAACGCACGTTTTTGGTATGGTGGGGCACTCCAATCTAGGATTAGCGCATGCAATGCAACGTCAAGCAGATTTGGGCAAACTGACCTTTATTGGCGTACGGCATGAAGGTGCGGCGGCCTTTGCGGCAAGTGGTTATGCAAAATTGACAGGTAAACCAGCCGCCTGTTTCGGTATCGCGGGTCCGGGCTCAACCAATCTTTTAACGGGTTTGTGGGATGCTAAAGTTGATCGTGCCCCTATTTTAGCTTTGAGTGGACAGGTGAATACCCAAGTGCTTGGCCCCGGTGCATTTCAAGAAGTAGATTTATCTGCCGCCTTTAGTGCTGTTGCAGAATGGAGCCAAGTTGTCTTAGGCGCTAAAAATGCCAGTGATTTGATGGCTTTAGCCCTCAAACATGCCATTGTAAATCGGGATGTCGCGCATCTGGTTTTTCCGGATGAAATCCAAGTTGCATCCGGGTTGGAAGAACCGCCTAATACGCCCCAACATGGCCGCATATCAACTACGCAAATCGCACCTCCTCAAGCCGAATTTGAAGAAGCGGTTGAACTTATACGTCAAGCAAAAATCGTGACCATTATCGTCGGACATGGTGCACGTTTTCATCAAGAAAAAGTAATTAAGTTAGCTGAAATGTTGAATGCCCCAGTGATCACTACTTTTAAAGCTAAGGGGCTTATTCCAGATGATCATCCACTCGCCTGCGGGGTATTAGGTCGTTCCGGCACACCCGTGGGAAGTATGATGATGTATCGAGGTGAAGTTTTATTGGTATTGGGTGCATCATTCTCCAATCATACCGGCATTAGTGACAAAAAGAAGATTATTCAAGTTGATTATGATCGCATGATGTTAGGAAAATTCCATCCGGTTGATGTCCCGTTATGGGGAGATATCGGTACAACTGTTGACTTGCTGGTTGACGCCTTGGCCGAAGAGAACTGGCAACGTGATTTTATTCCTCAAGAAATAGCGGGACGCTGGGCAAGTTGGCGTGAGGAAAAAGCCAAACGAGCGAACACTTCTGATGAACATGGAATTAACTCAGCGCGGTTATTTGCTGAACTAAGTCAAGCTGTCCCTGAAAACGCTGTGCTAGCAGTGGATGTCGGCAATAACACCTATTCATTTGGTCGCTATTTTGAAACCAAAGCAGGCCAAGATGTGCTTATGTCCGGTTATTTAGGTTCCATAGGCTTTGCTTTTCCGGCGGCGATGGGTGCTTGGGCGGCGGCTCCTGATCGTAAAATTATTGCGGTAGCTGGCGATGGCGGTTTTGGTCAATATGCAATGGAATTTACGACCGCTGTCAAATATGGCATGCCCATTACGCTCGTCTTATTAAATAACAGTGAACTTGGTAAAATCAGTAAGGAACAACGCGCGGGTCAATTCCCTGTATGGCAAACGAATCTGGTCAATCCAAATTTCGCCGAATTCGCTGTAAGTTGTGGCGGTTGGGGTCGGCGGGTAACCAAGGCTGAGGATTTAGCTGAGGCATTGCAAGAAGGACTTTTACAAGATAAACCTGCAATTGTTGAAATCTTGACCGATCCGCTCAAAATTTAAGATAAATCTCGATGTGTGGCGAAAAAATTAGGGGAGCTAACAATTAGCTCCCCTTTTGGTTTAGGTTATTTTGAAATTGATCTTAGTTGAGAAAGGTTGTCACCAATTCTCGAACCGCTCCATGCCCAAATGGCTTTTCCAAAAACCCATCAAAAATGCTGATGAATGGGCGACGCATAATCTCTTGACTAGCGCCTAAAGCGATGGTGGGAATACCTAAATCCTGCAGATGGTTTTTCATGGTTTCCCATTGATTTAAGGAATTGGATTCCAGATCAATCAATATCATTCGGGGTCGGATATCTTGGGTCATTTGAAGTGCTTCATGCTCGTCGTGGACAAAAAATACTTGGAAATCGTTAGCTTCGAAACTGTACTTGAGTACATCGGTATCATGCCCACCATTAATGACGAGGATGAGATTATTCATCAAATGTTTACTCCCTATATGATTGTTCGTTTGCAGTATTGTTTATGGTAGAGATATTTCATTAAAACTCCATTAACAAATTGTTTGAAATTGTAAACACTCTGTTATTTTTGATAGGTTTCGCGATACCAAGCCCATGTTTTAGCAAGTCCATCAATGACGCTTGTTTGGGGGTTAAAATCAAGCAAACGACGGGCCTTGTCGTTATTGCAAAAGGTGATAGGCGGGTCACTCGGCGGCGTTGGGACAATCTTTTTGTTGATTTCCTGTCCGGTTAATTCTTCAATGGCATCAACAAAATCACTCAGGGATATGGGCGCGCCACAACCGAGATTGATGACTTCATAACCGAGTTCGCGTTCTAAGGCCGCGACAACACCGTTAACCGTATCATCAATATAGGTCCAATCGCGATGGATATCGCCACCATTAAAAATCGGAATTTCTTTGCCACTAAAAGCGGCATCCATTAAACGGAGGGGCATCATATCGGGACGTCCCGCTGGACCATAAACATTGAAGAAACGCAAAATCGTGATATTCATCCCGACTAGGTTATGATAGGTGTGAGCTAACAATTCAGCCGCTCGTTTACTCGCCGGATAAGAGGCTAAGGGCCGATCTGCCATATCTGTTTCGATGAATGGCAATATTTCGGTTCTGCCGTAGACTGAGCTAGTCGAGGCAAAGACAAATAAGTTGACATTATGCTCACGCGCATTTTCTAACAGATTCATAGTGCCGTTGACATTTACGTCGACATAGAGACGGACTTGATTAACACTTTCACGAACACCCGCCATCGCCGCTAAATGAGCCACACGCGTAATATCATGTTTATTGAAAATATCAGCGATCAGTTCATTATCACGGATATCGCCACGATAAACTGTTAATTGCGGATGTTCCCCCAGACGATTGATATTACGTTCTTTGAGATCAGGGTCATAGTAGTCGTTAAAATTATCGATGATAACGACCGTATCGCCTTGTTCAAGTAACTTCTCGGCGACATGACTTCCAATAAATCCAGCACCGCCCGTGACTAAAGTTGCCATCGGCTATCTTATCCTTCCGATATACTCAGTAAAACTTTGAGCGTTTAATTTCATGATTATGGTTGATTGTAAAACATAGAATATGGGCGCTATCACATGTTTTAGATAGTTCTGAAATTTGTATATTTCCAGCGCTACTTTGACACAGAAATCAATATTCGTCTACCCAAAACTATATTCCACTGAAGTAGTATACAATGTTTTAGACATTGATGTTGAGATGTAAAAGGACCATATTCTGATGAATCATCCTCTTCTGACACAACTTTATTTTACCCGAAGCGAATGGCAACGCGCTTTTGCGGGTATTTCTGATGAAGAAGCAGTTAAACGCTTTGAACCCATGAATTGTTTGAGCTGGTTGGTTGGGCATTTGGCATGGCAAGAACAATCATACTGGCTCGAACGTGCACAAGGTAAAACATTGGTGCCAGAATTAGCGAATTTTGGATTTGGACAACCCGCTAGCACACCGCCATTGGCTGAAATGTGGTCAGCTTGGGAGATTGTGACTGAAGCCGCGAATCCTTACTTGGAAACGCTAACTCCCGACCAATTACGGACGATATTTCCGAACCAAACGCGCCGCCAAGAAACAATTGGCACCATGTTATATCGGATGATATATCACTATTGGTATCATCTCGGTGAATCGCAAGCAATCCGGCAACTTTTAGGACATGAAAATGTGGGTGGTTTTGTGGGAAATATGAAAAATGCCCAATATCAACCTGAAACTGATTAGATACTGGGCATGGATGTATTGCTCGCGTTAGTTTTCAGATGGATAGACAAAAGACGCGTGAGGTTCAGGAATCGTGATTTTTTCTAAACCGAGCTTCTCTTGTAAAGCTTTTGATAGTGCTTGGGCGGCATCCAGTTCACCATGCACCAAATAGGTTTGTTGGGGACGTTTTTGGATTGCGCCGGCCCATTCAACTAAATCTTGCTCATCACCATGTCCCGATAAGCCATGAATGACTTCAACCTGAGCCCGGACGGGATGTTCTTGGCCGAAGATACGTACCGGTGACACACCATCCAGCAATTTGCGGCCCAAGGTGTGCGGCGCTTGCCAACCTGTCACTAAAATTGTATTTTGCGGTGATTCAATGCGGTTGCGTAAATGATGCAGAACGCGTCCATGTTCCATCATCCCGCTGGCACTGATGACCACAAACGGCGGCTCCATTGTGTTGAGTTCTTTGCTTTCTTCAACTTTGCGGGTGTATTTTAGTTGTTTGAATCCTAAAATATCATCATCGTGATATTCGGTCATATATTTGAGCGTTTCACGATCATAACATTCTGGATGTTGACGAAACACGTTCGTCGCATCAGTGGCGAGCGGCGAATCAACAAATATCGGCAGGATAGGAATTTCACCCGCGCTGTGAAGTTTTTGTAATTCATAGACGACTTGCTGGGTCCGGCCCACGGCAAACGCTGGAATAATCAGGACACCTTTTTGTTCAACAATGCGATTCACAATCGTCTTCAATTTTTCGGCTGTATCAGACATGGGCGGATGCAAACGTCCCCCATAGGTGCTTTCCATGATCAGAACATCGGCATGGTCAACTGTTTTGGGATCAGGAATGATGGGTAGATCTTTTTGACCAAGATCACCACTAAACACAAGGCGCGTATCCCGCCCTTCGTCACGGTCTTCCATATCGAGAATAACAAAAGCACTTCCCAGCATATGTCCCGCTTCTCGATAGCGAAAAACAACGCCCTCAAACAACTCTACGTCGCGTTCCAGATTGATTGACGTGAAGTTCTGTAAACAGTTGTAGGCATCTTCTTGGGTATACAACGGCTCAATAGGCTCTTCGCCACGACGTTTCCGCTTTTTGTTGACAAATTCAACATCCCGTTCCTGAATAAAACCACTATCTGGCAACATCGAAGAACATAAATCACGCGTCGCGTGGGTAGCATAAATAGGCCCCGTATAGCCTTGCTTAACTAGCATGGGTAAAACACCTGAATGGTCAATGTGGGCATGTGAAAGAATTACAGCGTCAATGGACTTAGGATCAAACTCAAAGGCGCGATTAATTTCAAACGCTTCGCGACGGCGACCTTGATAGAGTCCACAATCAAGCAAAATTCGACGGCCATTAATCTCAATGAGATGTTGTGACCCCGTTACAGTCCGTGCCGCACCATGAAATGTGATTTGCATATAAACGTGTTCCCTTGCGTCCCGATTGTCTAGCAGAAAATATATGCTCCGAGATTAAGTCAACCTTCACAAAATTGCAACTCAAATCAAATTTCGTTGGTTTAACTCAGTTGCTATCGAAACGAAATTATCTAGGCTATCCAACTTTAGTTTATGAGGAATTAAGGGCTAATCCATAGGGTATATGTTATACTCAATCCGCAAGTTAATTTTGATCAATTGGAGACTGTGCATGAGTAAATTTGTTTCTGAACGCGTTGGGATGATTCCTCCATCTGGTATTCGGAAATTTTTTGATATTGCCGCCACTATGGACGATGTAATTTCACTGGGTATTGGTGAACCGGATTTCACTTCACCAGATGCTGTTATTGAAGCAGGGGTCGAAGCGCTCAAACGCGGCGAAACCCATTACACCAGCAACAATGGTTTAATGGAGCTCCGCGAAGCTATTGCACGCTATGTTCATGGTTTATATGGCATAAACTATAGCCCTGAAAATGAAATTTTGGTATCCGTCGGCGTGAGTGAAGCTTTATATTTGGTAACCGCCGCTACCCTTAACCCCGGCGACGAAGTGATTGTCCCCGAACCGAGCTTTGTCTCGTATGCACCTGAAATTATTTTGGCAGGTGCGGTGCCGGTTATGATTCCAACTTATTTTGAACAAGACTTCCAAGTTACTGCGGAAGACATTGAAAAAGCAATTACACCCAAAACAAAAGCTTTGTTACTCGGCTATCCCAATAACCCCACGGGAGCAGTTTTAACGCGCGAACGCATGCTTGAAATTGCCAAGGTTGCTGAAAAACACGATCTTTTGGTTATTTCTGATGAAATTTACGACCGCCTCACCTATGGCATTGAACATACGAATTTTGCTTCATTACCCAACATGCAATCGCGGTCAATCATTCTCGGCGGATTTAGCAAAAGTCACGCCATGACAGGCTGGCGGATCGGCTATGTCTTGGCCCAACCCGAAATTATCGCCGCCATGCGTAAGATTCATCAATATAGCATTATGTCTGCGCCGACGATTGCCCAATACGCCGCGATTACTGCTATTGATCAAGAAGAATCCGTACAAATGATGCGGACTGAATATGATCGTCGTCGTAAGCTCTTGGTGGGTGGTTTGAATGATTTGGGTCTTGATTGTTTTGAGCCACGTGGGGCTTTCTATGCATTCCCACGAATCACGTTATCCGGAATGGATGACGAAACATTTGCTGAAAAATTGCTCTTGGAAGAAAAAGTAGCTGTTGTTCCGGGAAGTGCCTTTGGTGAAAGTGGTAAAGGCTTTGTCCGGGCTTGTTATGCGACTTCTTATGAAGAGATCGAGCAAGCATTGGAACGTATTCATCGTTTCATGCAACGCCACGGCTAACTTTTTTGGAAGAAAGCCTTTCCAATCTTTTGTAAAAGCTTGGCCAAAACTTTTAGAGAGGTGAAGAATCTTTTTGCAAAAGTTTCTGGTAACTTACATGAGTAATCTTAAGGCTGAAAAATAAAATCTACGGGCGCATTTTTACATGCGCCCGTATTTTATTAGCAGGTAATTGTTAACGAGATGGGACATCCCAGATTATTATCTGAGAGGATGCGGCGACGACAATTTGGGTATCATCCGGGCTAAAAGCAAGATTACGCCCACTAACATAATATCGCCCCACAACTTCACCGGTGGTTGTATCCCAAATTCTTAATTCACCCGCCAGTGTACCAGTCCCAGCTAGCAACTTACCATCAGAACTAGCGGCTAGACTAGTGTAATAAAAGTAGCGACTCGTATCAGCCAGCGTCACTTCACGTAAAACTTGCCGATCATAATCTTCAACGCGCAAAACAACAGGTTCATCATCAATGGCGATTAAACTGATGATTTCATCAGCGGTAATAGCGACTGCTGATGGTGGGTCCACTAGAAACTGAGCGGCGGCACGACGGTTCGTTAGATCAACTTTGATGATTGGGGCATAAGGCTCATCTGGCCATTCAGTCGACATACTGAGATATGCTTCACCGTCGATTTCATCCCATTCAGCTTCCACCGGAAATTCATCAAGCAAAGGTTCGACTGTATTCGAGCCATCCCAAACATAAACTGTATAACCGTGCATATCGGTACCACTCACACCGATCAAACGGTCATCAGGTAGCCATGTCAGTCCGCGCATAGGCGGTATATAACTTTCAGAAGCTGTTGGCTCATGGACCGTCAGAAAAGGTTGGCCTGCACCTGTATCAAACAAAACAACTTCTTGTTCGGTAAATCCCCCCGCTAGAATAGGACCAAAGGGATGCCAAGCAATCGCATGAGTTGGTGTTGTGCTATTGATACTCAAATTCGGCAAACTCTTATCGAGTGGAATGCCTTGCCCATACAAGAAACTGAGTTGTTCAGGGGATGTGATCCATGAAATGATATTGGTGTGATCTGTTAAATCACGATGCTGGGTGCCATCGTGTTTAACAACACTATAGTAAGGATAATAGGAGCCGCCAACATTGGTAAATTCAGTTAAGATAAGCCATTCATTATCAACTGACCAATCTGTTTCCAACTCACTAAACCGATTTTGTGATGTACCACTATGTATAGGTAATACAATCGTCTCGTTCGTGACTAAATTTGTCAGACACGGCGGAAAATCACCTTCATAGCTATTCCGCTTAACACAGCCGCTATGTAACAATGTCACACCATCGGAAGAAACTTCAGATGAACGCGGAGTCGTTTCGGTCAATTCAGTGAATGTCTCAGTTGTAAAATCATAGGCATAGATCATGGCCGATGTGCTGAAAATAACACGATTATTGTTATCAACCCAGCTAATCTTAACGTAGCTTAGATCAGGTTGTTCATCCGATGGAATATTCAATTGGGTAAATGTTCCTTGTGCTATATCAAGGATTGCAAGATTGGGTTGATCTTCATCTACATGAACGGCAAATAATGCCAACTGGCCATCAGCGGACCAAGACAGGGATCTAATATTGCCTAAATTATGCTCAAATTTTTGTATCTCATTGGTTTCAAGATTATAGAGCATGATAGCGTTATCATCGGCAGTTCTAAGATATACACGTTGATGTTCGGTGTCAAACGAAATCGTTTCATACAGACCATCGGAATTGATCGTTTCCGTATCTCCACCAATTGTCTCAATATGGAGTACCTGCCTATCATCGGTCAACCAGGTCAACCGACCATCTGGCAACCAGCGCATATTATCGACATCCATGTCTGACCAATCGCGAATATCCATTGTTCCGTCGAGACTTACTATTCGCACTTCCCAAATATCACCAGTTGACCAACTCGTACGATAGAGCATGAAATGTTCACCATCAGGTGCCCAGCTTGCCCATTGCACGCTATCAGGCATTTCGGTCTCTAGTTCATACAATAAGGTTTGATTGGCAACATCATATAAATACGTTTGGTAGACAGGTGGAACGTGTTGGGACCAGTCAGTGGTTGTAATCAATAAAATATCTTGAGTCGGTGACCATTCCACCTGAAAAAGTTGGGTTTCGTCATCCCAAGCATCTATTCGTTCACCTTGCCGATTAACCAACCATAGACGCGTTGGGTATTCACGGAGACTGACTTCTTCTTCTGTCCGCTCAGCCGATTGCCAAGCATACCATTCGCCAGTAGGCGACCAACCGATTTCTTTAATGAGGAACTGGCTGGGATCCATTAGATCGCCCCAAATTTGATATGATTCTGAACCGTCCGCCCGTTCAACAATAAAACTGTCATAAAAATAGGAATAATAGAACAAATAAGGGGCAGAATCAGCCGACTGAGCATAGCTTGCCTGCTGTGTCGAAAAATTTATTAATCCAAAGCTGGCTAGCAGAACAAAAATGAGACTTAATCTTATCAAACGCATCAATTAGGCTCCTTTTTAACACGACTTAGATCTTGCAGACTAACTTAATGATCTCTCCTTAAATCAAAATATTATCCGCATTATCTACCATCCATGTACTGTTATTGTACAATTCAAGAAGGCAAAATGGGCGAAAATCGTGCAACCGTACAATTGACGAATAGATTGAACATAGGCACCGTTGGTTTTATCATTAATGTATGTTGGAATTTCGAGTCACTGAAGCTTGCACTAGTTAATTCAAACCCGTTAGACTAATAATGAGTTTGTTGTGTGTATGGAAACCACGTAAAGGAAGTGTTATGCGAACGCCATCTGGCATTGAGTGCAAATTTTATTATGAAGATTATTTTCGCGGACGAGACGTGCAAGAATGTCGTTGTCCCAAACATCCTGACTCCCAACCGTGGCAAGTCAAATATTGTGATAAATGCCCTGTACCTAGTATTTTACGAGCTAATGCCAGTCCAAATTTGGAACTCGAGCTCAATATCAAATCAAGCATGCTTGGATTTGGGCGCAAGATGGAAGTTGAAGCTTATTGCCGGGAGCATGAAATTCCGGTAGATGACCCCCATATTGGCTGTCCTCAGTGTAACGCCGAGCGTCCGGGTCTCGATTTATTTGCGCATGCCCTTGATGATGACGAATAGGCAAAACTGATGATAAAAGCTGTCTTTTTTGATATGGATAATACGCTCAATATCAATCCGCCATTTCGTTTTGTGCGTTCGTATGTGATAAAACTCACCCAACATTTACATCAATATTTTCCAGATATGGACCCTGAGGCATTGAGTTTGGCGTTGCGTTCAGCTATTCAATGTACCATTGGTGACCAAAATCCTTTAACCACCAATTGGCAAGTGTTTACAGAGAAATTTGTCGCGGATTCAGGCCTCAACATTGAAGATTTGCGGAATCCGCTGGATGAATTTTATGCTGAGATTTATCCCGAGCTCGCTCAACTCACGGGGCCTGTTCCCGGTGCGGAAGACCTCATTCGCTGGTTACAAGCTAAGGGTTATATGGTGGTGATCACAACGAATCCCTTATTTGAAGCATCACCCATTGATCAGCGTTTAGGCTGGGCAGGATTTGCACCGAGTGACTGGGATTTTGCCTATGTGACTAATTTGAATAATACGCATTTCACCAAACCCCATCCTCATTATTTCGAAGAAGTCATAAGTCGGGTTGGGTTAGAACCTGAAGAAGTGTTGATGGTGGGCGATGATTGGGGGAATGATATGATTCCGGCAGTTCTTGCGGGAATGAATGCCTATTGGATTCCCGTCGAGCATGATTTTCCGCCATCTGACGAGAAATTACCAACCATCCAAGTCGATGGTCAGGGTAGTCTAGCTGATTTGTTTGATCTTGTTCGCGATGACAATTGGCTGGAGCAATTGGCCGTTCGTCCGTTAACAACAGCCCAAATCGAACCCCGCATGTTAGGAAATATAGCCGGGTTGATGGGGTTAGCAGAGGAAGTGCCGACCCATTTTTGGAATCAACGTCCAGACCCGAATGAATGGACACCGCTTGAAGTTGTAGTCCATTTGCGCGATAGCGAACGCTCGGTTCAACGTCCGCGCTTAGAACGTATTTTGCGTGAAGATGATCCATTTCTTTCTGAACCCAACACGCCACCTAATCCCGGCGAAATGGATGTAGATGGCTTGGATGGTTTAGAAGTCGCCTTAGAATTTGCCACTGAACGTCAAAAAACGCTCGATTTTCTACGTGATTTAAGTCCGATTGCGTGGCAACGTTCGGCCCGGCATAGCGTTTTGGGCCCGACAACCCTTTTAGAAATGGCCGCCTTCACGACACGGCATGACCATTTACATATTACTCAATTATGTCAAACTCTCGGTAACTGTGAGTAACTGAGTTAATAAAAAGCCCTCTATACCCGACTAGCAGGATATAGAGGGCTTCTGTTATCTCTTGCCAGCGATTTACCGGGCAACTTCTAAGTAACCTATTCCGATTTCAGTCCCATTGATGCCATCTTCGCGAATACTGATGAGACCCTCCCAATAATTCGGAATACCTTCAAATTCACCGCCAGCTTGATAGTCGAAAAGTGGAACAACACCAAAGGTGCCGACAGGCGTGGTTACTTCCCATTCAATGGGAAACACAATCCCGCTATCGGGATGTATCCAATTACGTAGAGAGTTAAATTCTAAATCCTCAGCTGACCAATATTCGGCATCACCATCGGATTTGATATGAGTTGCCCCCAGAACATGTGGCGTAGTATAAGCGGTATCCCATTCAGCAAAAAGCATCATGTAACTACCATCATCAAAGCGAAAACTAAACCAATCCCAAGTAAGTGGGCAGTGCACAAAATTACCCCATTGATGGTCAAACCATGTATCGCCGGTAACACTAAACAACTCATTATCTACAACAAGGGTGCCATCGGTTGTGAGGGCGGGATGGGTGTAATAATAGGTATAACCATCTAGAGTATCGATATTTCGTTCGCAATCACCGATAGGATACAGACCCGTTCCACCGTGATAGTAGTAGGTTAACTTGTCATTATCGAGTTGAAGATCAATAGTTACCGGATAGGCTTCACCCGTTGCAACATTGTCCATCTCGCCATCAAAACCTAGAAACCACTGATCACGTTCATCAACACGTTTGACAACAATTTTGCCGTTATCAAATTGCCAGATGTCACCATAGTCAACGGTTTGGCCAGCATCAAACCAAAATCCGCGATAATGTAAATAACGCGTTTCATGGGGATCACTCAACGCGACATCATAAAAATAAGCTTCCCGACCTAACGCATGAGGTGGTCGACCACGAAAGATGGTAAATTGCACACCCCAAATGTCGCCATTTTGATCAGCTACAATACCCGTGTAATAAAACCATTCAAGGTAATTTTCATTCATGGCGGGATCATCTGAATGAAAACGATGATCTGCCGGAAAATCATATACTTCAGAAGCATCCCCGTGGGGTGTTTGCGCAAAACTGACAGGCATTATCAAAGAAACTAGGGATATTAGTCCTAAAACAAGACCAACACGTCGCATAGAAAATCCTCTGGGTTAAGTTCCAATAATCAGTCCTATTTTAGCGGATTTAAATTGAGTTATTAGAGATTTAATGTTTTTTTGATGAGATGCTTATATTCAACAAAAAATGCCGTCCTAATATTTTAGAACGACATTTTAGGGTATTTTACCTAGATTGTTTAATCTTTTTTGGTAGTTTGTTTTTGATCATCATCTCGTTTAATGACAAAAAGAGTTAAGTCATCAAACGAGGGTTGGCCCGCCGTAAAGCGATCCACCGCACGAATGATCTTATCAACTAAATTGCTGGCTGTAAGATGACGTGATTTGATGGTATTGACATATAAATCGGTTTCACCAAATTCAACCATATCAGCCCGTGGCGCTTCCGTTAACCCATCGGTGTAACCCAGAAGTACATCCCCCGGATGCAAGACGGTTTCAGCCTCATTGAGTGGGCACGGTTCGATAATACCCAAGGCCATCCCCCGTACTTTTAATTCTTCAATACGGCCATCAGCGCGGACCAAAAGTGGCGGATTGTGACCACCATTGCTATAGATCAAATGCCCCGTCTTAGGATTCAGAATGCCAAACCAACAAGTAAAGAACAGGTCGCTCCGACTATCGCGTACAAGCGTTCGGTTGACTCGTTCGAGTGTTTCTTGAGCAGTGCGTTGGCTAGAGCTTGTCGCACGAATCAGAGTCCGACAAACGGTCATAAACATGGCGGCAGGAATCCCTTTATCGGCCACATCCGCCATGACGAGCGCGTAATTGCCATTTGACATCGGAATGAAATCATAGAAGTCTCCCCCCACAATACGGGCCGGACGATAATAGGCCGCAATTTGCCAGCTTGGAATTTCTGGTGGCTTTTCAGGCAGGAGACTGAGCTGGATATCCCGTGCCAATTCGACTTCACGCTCATAGGTTTGGGCGGCAATAGCTTCCTCTTGCAGACGGGCTGTCTCAATCGCCAGCGCACTTTGATAAGCAACACCTGTGAGGATATCAATTTTCCGTTGCCCGCTATGGCCCTCTAAATCAATGGCGTCAACCACCATGATGGCCACGGGCGCATTATGAGCAATCAATGGAATACTCAAGATTGCAGAGTTTTCATCAAATATTTCACTAAACCGCGCCGGAATATCGTAGGCTTTGCCTTCGCCTGCCGGAAGCGGAAGTTTGGTCTCAATTAAATCTTTGAGATAGGTATCACCCTCAGTCGAAAGAACTAATTCATGGACTTTCTTGTCGGCTTCGGGTTTAAGGCCCGCTGATTTCAGACCTTTAAAACACTCGTCGGCGCTGATATAGCGGAAAATTGCACACCGTGTCACACCGACCAACATGATCATCAAGCGCACAATAGTTTCTAGCGTGCTATCGAGATCATATTGAATATTTACAGCTTCAGCGACTTGCAACAATACGGTGGTGACCCATGCTTCTTCTTGTTGAGCGGTGTAAAGTTGAGCACCATCAATGGCTAGGGCGGCTTGATTGGCAATCCCCGCGAGCAAGTCTACCTTACGATCCGTGAGAGGATCATTCGTCATGGCCTGTCCAATGAGCATTGCGCCTAAGATGTCGCCCTTGGTATAAAGCGGTAATAGCACCGCCTGTAGGACGTCAATTTTGATCGGTAAATCCACCGGGCGTTCGGCTTGATTGGTCATCATGATAGGATAACCAGTATCAATCATGTCTTGAAGCGGTTGCCATTCACCGGGACGAATTGCATAGTCGCCAACCTGGGTGACTTGTTCAGGACTTGCTCCCGCAATTTGCGATACGCGGTATACATCCCCATCGGCCAACAAAATAGCGCACCACTCAACCCCGGCTAGAAGGAGCGTAATATTCGCGACCGTTTCTAGTGCTTCTTCAAGCGTTGTAGCTTGGCCAGTGGCTTTCGCAACTTCCAGAAGCGCAGTTGAAATCCAAGCTTCTTCTTTGCGCTCCATATAAAGCTGAGCATTCATAATGGCTAATGCCGCTTGATTCGCAAAAGTAGTGATGATCTCTTTTTCTTCACGACTAAAAAGCTGAACGGCAATGCGTTTAATCACCAAATGGCCAATATGCTTTTCGCCACTACTGAGTGGCACGGATAAGGTATCGGTTGGTAAGGGAGGGGTAGTCGTGGTATCTGTATCTGCCCTTGCATCTTTAGCCTCGTCTGTATCCCCATCCTTATCTTTGGGTGGGCTAATCAGCAAGGCATTCACCACAGTAGAGATATCTTCATCAAGTGGAATCCGTTTTTTCCAAAATTCTTCAGTTACTTGAATACCGTGCAGAGCGCTGATTCGATAATGCTCGCCATCATCGCCAACAAGCAAAATCATGGCGGCAGAATAGTCCACCACGCGTTCCATGCCCAGCAAAATACGCTGAAGTACACTTTCAAGGTCCAACGCTGAACCCAGCACAGTACTGACTTCACGCAAGGTTTCCGCCAGAATACGGCGGCGTTTTTCGTTTGCGAATAAACCGGCATTTCGAAGCGCAATTGCGACCGTATCGGCCAGCGCTTCCACCAGCGTCAAATCCTGACGGCGAAACGCGGATACTTTGGGGTTTTGAATATCTAGAACACCAAAAACATGCTTACCCATCAAAATAGGAACAACCATCTCGCTTTTGGTATCTTCAAGACCCGGACCCGTTACATAGCGTTCTTCTTCATCAACATCTTGAATCACCACAGATTGCGCATGTTGCGCCACCCACGGAATAAGACCTGTTTCAGAGTCTAAATCATAGGAGAGGTTATCCATTAGCCAACGTTCACTATGAACACCGCTCCCACTTCGCAAAACCAATTGATCTTCATGCCGTAAAAACAAATGGACGCGGTCATAATCAAAATGATCATTGATGATATCGACGACTTCATCCATGAGTTTATTGATATCAAGAATGGAAACCACGGCACGAGCCGCACCAACTAAGGCATTCAGACGATCAGATTGGCGACGTTCAGCGGCATAAGTGAAGGCTTCTTGGATAGCCAAAGCCAATTGGGCGGCCAATAGTTCAAGGGTTGCGACATCATCTTTATCAAAATCGTCAAGTTTATCGCTCTGAACATCTAATGCCCCAAGAACAACACCTTCTAATAACAGCGGAACAACCAATTCACTCTGGGTTTCCTCAACCCCCGGCACAAAAAGATAGCGGTCATCTTCGCCGACATCAGGCACAAGCGCTGTCTCGCCATGTTCCGCGACCCAGCCGATAATGCCTTCGCCTTGTTTGACGCGCACTAAATTCATGCTCAATTCGTAATCTTGGGTACTGCTCGCACCCAGCACGATATCGCCGCTGGGTTCTTCAATGGTATAGATATTGACGAGATAATAGTCAAAAATATCGTGAACTAAATTCACAATCTGATGAAATAGATTAGGAAGCGGTTGGATAGCTGTAATTTGGCGCGTGACATCATCAATCAGTCGCAAACGACGGGCGCGTTTATGAACAGCGGCATATAGTTGAGCATTGTGGATAGAGCCTGCCGCTTGATTGGCCATCACTGTTAAATCACGGAGGTCACGATCTGTAAAGGTATTAATTTTATGGCTTTGGGCACCGATAACCCCAATTACATCACCACCCGCAATTAATGGCGCAAAAATCGCTGATTTTGATGAACTATCTGGGTTGTAGTGATAGGGTTGGGCAGGGAGATTCTCCCACTCAACATCAAAATCCTTGATAATGAGGCCGCGTTTTTCTTCACGAATCCAGCCGACAATGCCTTTGCGGCCACTGCCTTTAAAACGATGTTCAGGGCGACGCTCGGCATCACGAAGCCAGACTTTAATGACATAATCATCGCTATCAAACAATCCCAGTTGGAAGTTGCGGGTATCAATGACCCGCGTGGATTGCTGATAGACAATCTCGCACAATGCATCCAGATTGAGCTGGGCACTCAGAATGGCTTGCCCTACATTTACTAAATTATCGAGGCTGTCTGAAGAATGAGATTCTAAACTCTGACGACGGTATCCGCGCCAATAACCAACCCCTAGCCCCAAAACAAGTAACCCCGCGCCAATTAACATCGCGAGGACAAAAATAAATTCAGAATTCAAACAAAAAAATCCTTAAGGTATGTTCCTATCCACATCCTATCTATTGTACCCTGATTTGGCTCAAATTGCTGATTACGATTTTGAAAAAAGCGGCCGTTTAAGCAACGCTAATCTTCAGACTAATTTACTGAAAAATGCACTGAGGGCTTGATTCACTTGTTCAGGTTGTTCCACCGTTGATGTATGGCCGGCCTTACGCAAAATGATTAATTCGGATTGAGGAATAACTTCGTGAATTTGCTGGGCTTTAGCAGGTACTGTAGCTATATCTTCATCACCAACCATAATGAGGGTGGGAACGTTGATATTTTTCAGTTCATTTTCGACGCTTTGACGCGTTATTACGCCCAACAGCGCGCGATAGCTTCCAGCGGGATTATTTTGTAAAATTTGATTTTGCCAGTATTCACGTTCAGTGGCGCGTTGCGGGTCATGCATAAAAGTTTTGCCAAACATTTCCTGCATGCCACCTTGGGCCACTGCTTTCGTGCGAACATAACGGGCAATAAAACCAAGAATTCTAAGTCGCGTGCCGCTAAAAAATGTTTCAGCATCAGCGCGGGTTTCCATCAGTGTGAGTGACTTCAGCAAATCAGGATGGCGGCTGGCAAGGCGCATCCCAACATAGCTTCCCATACTCAACCCAACGAAATGACAGTTAACCGCATCAAGTGCTCGGATAAGGGCCACTGTGTCTTCAGTCAAGGTGTTCATGTCGTAGCCAGCACGGGTGACTTCAGTCCGACCTTGGCCGCGATGATCATACGTAATCACGCGATAATTTTCTTTGAAGAATTCGACTTGCTTGGCATACATGCGACCTGACCATAAGAATCCGTGAGAGAAAACAATGGTTTCAGGTCCGTTCCCACTTTCTTCGTAGTAATACTTGACACCATTCACATTGATGATTGGCATTGTTCCTGACTTTCTGATACCTCGGAATGATATATGCCTTCTATGATAACAATAAACGCTTCAAATAAACTAAAAAGCCTTCCCTAAGTTTTAGAGAAGGCTTCAAATTTCTATTTATTTTGATAAGTATTTACTTATCGAGGCGTTCCTTGAACGCTTTGGTCAAAGCCGGGACGATGTCAAACAAGTCACCGACCACACCGTAGCTTGCCAAGCTGAAAATCGGGGCTTCAGCATCTTTATTGATGGCTACAATCAACTTACTGGAACGCATCCCAGCTTGGTGTTGAATAGCGCCTGAAATACCGCAAGCAATGTATAGATCGGGGCTAACAACTTTACCGGTTTGCCCAACTTGATGTTCGTAAGGAATCCAGCCAGCATCCACAGCGGCACGACTCGAACCCACGGCGGCACCCAATACATCAGCCAATTCACGGACAGGTTCGAAACCTTCGGGACCACCGACACCACGACCACCGGAAACAATAATTCCGGCGTCGGTTAAACTTACAGATCCTGTGCTTTCTTCAAAACTTTCAACCGTCAAGCCAACTTCGCTGTCAGCCATGACTGCATCTATACTGCTAATATCGCCACTACGGGATTCATCAGCATCCAAGGCCTTGAAAGCACGACTGCGCAAGGTTGCCATTTGCGGGCTACCACTTGCACTTTGGACGGCGACCACTTTACCAGCATAGACGGGACGACGGGCTTGCAAGTTGCCATCAACCACATCAAGTTCAACAACATCACTCATCAGGCCAGCGTCTAAATCGGCGGAGGCACCACCCATTACTTCGCGACCACGTGCTGTTGAAGCGGCAACGACATAATCAGGATTGCCATCTTGCACAGCCTTGGCCAAGAGTGCAACATATGGCGCTGAGCGATAATTGGCTAAACTTGCATCATCTGATTTAATAGCGGCATCTGCACCAAAGTGCAATGCTTCATTGGCAATCGCATCAACACCTTCACCGAAAACAAGTGCGGTGACTGAATCGCCCAAATCACGGGCTTTACCCAAAGCTTCACGGGAAGCTTGGACTAATTTTCCATTAAAATGTTCACACCAAACGTAGACAGTTGCCATTAGATTACTTTCTCCTCGATGAGCTTATCAGCCAATTTTCCAGCGATTTCATCCGGGGAACCGCCTTCAATCAATTCAACAGAACCTTCACGAGCTGGCAAGTTTTCATAAGTGACAATGGTTGTCTTCTTTTCACCTGCATCAACACCCAATTCAGCTAAGTCCCAAACAGGAATTTGAGCTTTAGCGGCTTTACGAATACCAATAAAGGATGGGTATTTGGGTTCGTTGATATCTTTGAGGACAGCAATCACAGCTGGCAACTGAGCTGTAACAACTTGCTTGCCTTGTTCGAGCAAGCGTTCAACTTTAATTGTTTTGGCTTCAAAATCAATTTCAAGAATCTTGGCAACAGAACCGAGAACCGCCCACCCTAATTTACGAGCGGTTTGGTAGACATGTTGATCGGTTTGTTCATCAGCAAATTCTTTACCGAAGATGACGAGATTGACATCTTCCATTTTATTAACAGCGGCTGAAACAGCCTTAGCATATTGAAGTGGATCATGACCTTCGAGGGCATCATCCCAAATACGAACAGCTTGATCACATCCAATAGCTAAACCTTGCTTGAGTGCTTCATTGTGGGTTTCATCACCCAAGGTAACAACACTGGCATTTACGCCATGTTCTTCTTTAAGCAAAATTGCTTCTGTAACAGCATATTCATCCCAAGGGTTAATGACAACGGCTTCGTCCCATGTGACTTTACCATCACCATTTACACTGACTTTGGCCGCTGTATCAGGCGTACTTTTTGTACAAACTACAACGTGCAAGGGGGTTCCTCCTTGTAATATAAAAAACGCTAATTTTTAGATATTGTGCATATTGTGGCGTAAAACTCAAAAAAAATCAAACCGTGATTTGATTTTTAATCTTTTTTATATGAATATGGCCTATCCATTACTTGAATAAGCCACATTTCTGCCTCAATGATATTCTAAGAATTTGTAACAATAATGGAAGAATGGACCTCTTTTTTATGACGAAACACCTAAACTCTCCCCCCCCTTTTTCAGCAAAATATCCCACTTTAGTGGTATTGTCCTCCCTTCCGAAATTCCATAGTCTAGATGCAGTGGCATGATGAAGTTGTGGACGAATTACAACAGATCATTGGATTGTTCAGAAGTATCGGAGATTCTTAAGCAGGCAGGTCTACATTAGGTTGATAAAATACCCGGTAGCGTGTATATCAAATCCGCTCAAGTTTCTACACACTTCCAACCACTTCTGGGCAATATCTCAAAATCTATATCGTGCCACCTTTTCTTTCGGGAGAGCTAGGGAGGGACTTAGTTATCTCACCGAATAATTTACCTATTTGATTTGACTAAGGAGAGGTTTATGAAGAAGTTTTATCTACTCACTGTATTAGTAATATTGGCCATGCTGTTAGTTGCTTGTGGCGGCGATGATGATGCTAATGATGACTCAAATTCTGACAACGGAGATCGTCAAGATACCCAATCTGAAAATTCAGGTGGAGATACCGCAGATAACGCCGACAATGACGGTGGCAGTTCTGGTGGGGGAAGTGTTACCGATAGTGGTGAGCGCGCCTTGCTTGCCCTGTTTTCAGGTGAGGGTGAAGCTTTTGCCGCAGAATTTTGCGAAGATGTGAAAGCTGATTTAGATGTATTTGCGAGTGCTTTACAAGGCGGACCCGGTACAGGCATGGAACAAAAAGTCAGTTGTGCAGAAGATGGTTCAGATCGGATTCGTTGTGAGTATTCGGTTGTTATGAACGATATTGAAACGCCTAGCGGCACCTATGCAATTGCTGTCAAGGATGGTCAG
This sequence comes from Anaerolineae bacterium, assembly GCA_050303635.1. Lineage (GTDB taxonomy): Bacteria > Chloroflexota > Anaerolineae > Aggregatilineales > J027 > JAKEEQ01. Next base: position 30,470 of record JBNLCD010000002.1, on the reverse strand, counting down.
TTATGTGGTGTGCCTGAAACGGCTAATTAAACTTATTGTTTTACCCACCTTTTTATTGATGAACCCCTTGGTGCTTGAACGGTTATTGCACCGAGGGATTTATTTTTTATTGCTTGTTATTTGGGGTATGTAGTATCTTTAGCAATCAATATTGCCTGAGGAGTATCCCCTATGAAGATTTATCAAGTTGAAACTGACGAGCACAAAACACATATCAAAGAGATATTTTTTGAATATATGAACTGGCAAATTCAGCTATTCAGCCAAAACTATCATTTTGAATTTGACGTCAGCGAGGTGCAGAGTATTATCGACAATGATATGCGAAAATTTGAACGATATCTGCCACCACGTGGCCATATGTTGCTCGTGGAGGTTGACGCCAATATTGCAGGCGTTGGTGGATTACGCTCGCTGGGTGAGGATGCATGGGAAGTGAAGCGAATCTATGTGCGACCTGATTATCGTGGATTAGGTATCGGTAAAACACTGATGGAAACCCTAATTTCAATTGCTAAACAGAATGATGTATCTGCATTAAGACTTGATTCGGCTAAATTTTTAACATCTGCCCATAAACTTTTTTATGCATTAGGCTTCCAAAATATTGAACGCTATGCTGGCGCAGAATCACCGATTCAATTTACAGAGTATTTTCTATACATGGAACTTCGGCTTCAATAAAAAAGCCCCGTTCTCTTACTAAGAACGAGGCTTGCTAAGTTGTTGAATTATTTAAGTTTAATCTTCAACAAAATAGGTTTCGATATAGCTTACGACATCACGGAAAGAGACGATATCAATCAAGATATTATTTTCATCAACAATGGGTACATGTCGATAGTGATTGGTATACATAAGATCGAGCGCATGGGCAATAGAACTGTAACCTTCTAACGTACCGGGATTACGCGTCATGAAGTCAGATACCTTATAGGCACTCAAATCTTTAATTTGAGTCGCCACCCGATTCATAATATCGACCTCGGAGAAAATACCAATAGGTCGATTACTATTATCAACAATGACAATAGCCCCAATGCGATTATCTTGCATTTTCTTAATCACATCAGCGAGTGAATCGGTTGAAATTGCTGAAATGACATCACGTCCGGGGTGCATCAGATTAGAGATAGGATCGGTATGCAGGCCTTCACGGACTTCATTAACACTCTTATATTCGCCCGTCATTTGCTTCTCAATCATTTCCACGTATGATTCGTCCAATGGACCTGTACCAAGTTGGTCACGTGAAATAGTTTGCGTGTTCCGTGTATCGGCCTCAACGGTCCAAACATAATCTGACTCATACAATGATTTAAGGCTACCTGTACCTTGCTTAGATTTGGCTAATTCAACCTGGGCCATTACTTCTCGCTCATAAGCTGGTTTGGCCGTGTCATGATGAATAATGCCAAACGGCACTGGAAATTCTGGATAATCCATTTGGCTGAGCATATAAGCGAGATTACGATCCGTGACATCATGCACTAACAAATCATCTTCTGTGATGCCATTCCCTAATTGCACAACCTCTGGATGCAAGCCATTGAGGCGAATTCCCTTATCATTATCCTTACCAAAAATCATGGGTTGGCCATGTTCAAGGTAGAGGACTGTTTCAGGTTGTTGTTTGCGGTCCGAAGCATATTCCCAAGTCTTATCATTGAAAATAATGCAGTTCTGAAAAATTTCAACAAAGGCTGTACCTTGATGTTTAGCGGCTTCCAGCAACATTTCGTTTAAGTGCTTAGAACCGGTATCGAGTGAACGGGCAATAAAGGTTGCACCCGCACCGAGTGTTACGGCAATGGGGTTAAAGGCCGGATCAATGGACCCCATCGGTGAAGATTTGGTTTTGGTACCGGGCGGTGAAGTTGGTGAATATTGGCCTTTAGTCAAGCCATAGATACGGTTGTTAAAGAGCATGATGTTCAAGTCGATATTGCGACGGCAAGCATGGAGCAAGTGATTACCCCCAATACTTAACCCATCACCATCGCCTGTGATAACCCACACACTCAAATCTGGATTAGCAATTTTTAAGCCTGTGGCCAGTGTTGGCGCACGACCATGAATACTATGGATTCCATAAGTATCCATGTAATAGGGGAAACGGCTTGAACACCCAATTCCGGAAATAAACACAATATCTTCTTTGCGTTTACCAATTTCAGGTAATGCTTTTTGGATAGCCGCTAAAATCGCATAATCACCACAACCCGGACACCACCGTACGGTTTGATCGGAGACAAAATCCTTACGTGAATATTCGGGGATCTCTTTGATAGGAATTACATTTTCAGTCATCGCTGGCTATCCTTTAAAGCATCTCGTGAATTTTCTGGTAGATCTCAGTAATGGTGAAGGGGCGACCCGTTACCTTCGGTAAGGATTCAATATGGTTCATGCCAAACTTACCGCGGATAACCAACGCTAGCTGTCCCAGATTCATTTCAGGCATTAACACGTGATTGAAGCGCCGCAAAACCTTTTCAAGATCGCCGGGTAAGGGGCTTAAGTTGCGCAAATGTGCATGGGAAACATTCAAGCCTGCATCTTGCGCACGGGCTACGGCTGAACGTGCCGCGCCATAGGGACTACCCCAGCTAAGCACTAATAAATCACCAGAGGCTTCGCCGAAAATTTCAATAGGTGGAATCAGTTCTTGTAAGCGTTGAACCTTCTCAGCCCGTGTTTCAATCATCCATGATTGATGATCAGGATTGTAGGAAACATTCCCAGTATTGGGCGCTTTGGCTAACCCACCGAGACGATGTTCTAGCCCTTCTGTACCCGGAATGGCCCACGGACGAGCGAGACTGCCTGAATCACGTTGATAAGGTTCATAAATTGCGCCATTATTCGGATGATCAGGGTGAGTTACTTCGATCGGCTCAATATCATCCGGATTGGGAATATTCCACGGTTCAGAACTATTGGCCAAATAGCCATCTGAGAGAATAAGGACAGGGCTCATAGCTCGAACTGCAAAACGGAAGGCTTCAATACCCGCATTAAAACAATCAGACGGTGTTGATGGTGCAATTATTGGAATAGGTGATTCGCCATTGCGACCATACAGGGCTTGCAACAAGTCACCTTGTTCCGGTTTCGTCGGCATCCCTGTACTGGGTCCACCCCGTTGAACATTCACAATAACCATCGGTAACTCAAGCATCATTGCCAAGTTCATGGCTTCACTCTTGAGGGCAATCCCCGGACCACTGGTTGCGGTTACAGCAAATGCACCACCAAAGGCCGCGCCAATAATAGACCCCATTGCGGCAATTTCATCTTCAGCTTGGAAAGTCCGCACATCAAAATTCTTTAAGGGAGCCAGATTATGCAAAATATCACTGGCCGGTGTAATGGGATACCCACCGTAAAACAGGGGTTTACCTGCTTTTTGCGCGGCAGTAACCAAACCAAGTGCAACGGCTTGATTACCCGTTATTTTGCGATATTTCCCCGGTTTTAGTTTGGCGGGGCGCACACGGTAGCGGGTTTGGAAGATTTCTGCTGTTTCAGCGTAATAAAAACCTGCTTCAAGCGCCTTGATATTGGCTTGGGCAATAATTGGTTTCTTCGCAAATTTTTGATTAAGCCAGTCAGTTGTATTCGTCAACGGGCGATCATAGATCCAAAAGGTCATCCCTAGCGCAAAGAAGTTTTGACAGCGATCCACATCTTTTTGGGTTAGATCTTCAAAGTCTTCAAGCGCGCGGCGATTAATTGAGGTTAAAGGAACTTGGTGAACAGCATACCCTTTGAGTGAACCATCTTCGAGCGGGCTGTTTTCATAATGAGCTTTTTTAAGATTAGAGTTCGTAAAAGCATCGGTATTAACAATAATGGTGCCCCCTATTTCAAGATCTTTGAGATTAGCGGCTAAGGCGGCAGGATTCATGGCCACTAGAACTTGTGGGGCATCGCCGGGCGTATGAATATCTTGGCTAGAGAGATTAACTTGAAAGCCTGAAACTCCGGCTAAGGTACCCGCCGGGGCGCGGATTTCGGCTGGGAAATCAGGTAAGGTACTAATATCATTGCCGAGCACAGCCGCTACATTCGCAAATTGTGTTCCGGTGAGTTGCATCCCATCCCCGGAGTCACCCGCAAAACGGATGACGACATTCTCGACTTCTTCAAAGAGCGCGGTATCACGTTGATCAGTCATAAAATAAAAACTCCTCAATAAAGATAAATTTACCCGCCATCTCGCGCATCGGCAAAATTACTGGGCTCAGGGGGCAAGTTGAAAACAGTTTCGGGAAAATGATCAATCAAAAATCGAATAACTGCATAATGGGTTACATTCCCTTGAATCGTCGAGCCTTCGATAATGGGAACATTCCGATAACCACCTTCATTCATCATGTGCATGGCTTCGTGGGAGGTGGCTTCAGGGGGCAAGGTATCAGGATTAGCCGTCATATAATTGGCAATGGGCTCATCCCATGTGTTTGGTTCACTGACAATCTTGGTCAGAATATCACGATCTGTAAAAATGCCGACAATTTGAGTCTTTTCGCCGACGATAAATGCACAATTGTGTTTAGACGCGCGCATTCGTCCGATCGTATCACGCACAGTTGTATCAGACGTTACAATGCAGAAGTCATCTAAAGACAATTGCCCAACCTCTTCGGACAGCAATTGTTTTTCCACACTTGATTGTGGCATAAAAACCTCCTACCTGTACCAAATTTAATGATTAAAAATATTTGCTTATTATTTATTGTACTGCATTATGGACGATTTCCCACTTGGGTTCAGATTTGGATGTTGCTTCATTGATTTTGCGCTAACAAATTCTGCACCGTATGATCTAAATCTAATTGAGCGCCTTTTTCTAATTCTACTTCGAGGTTTTCTGCACTAAGCATTGTTTCAAGTTGGGGGCGAACTTCATCAATACGGTTTTGCACATAGTTATTTGCGGCGATGTGTTTTTGCACCAATCCAATTAATTGAGCGGCTTGGAGGGCATCCTCTTGCCATAAGAAATAATCAGCAATAGCAACTATTGTTTCATAGATCATATGGGTGGCTTGGATATTTTGGGCAAGCGCCAAACACTGAATGAGCCATTGCCAGCTATTTTCATTTTTGTAGTGAATATATGTCTTCCCCAAATTTATCAGACTTTGGGTCATCGACATTTTCTCCCCCATGGTTTGGGCAATGTCTAAGGATTGTTGCAGATAATCATCGGCCTTAGAAAAATCATCAAACTGCACAGCGAGATTACCCAGATTGGTTAAACTCGCCCAAATGCCTTGCTGATAACCAATTTCGCGTGAAATTTCCATGCATTGTTCATAATAGTAATTTGCTTGTTCTAATTCTTTTTGATTTTTGGCAATCACGCCTAAATTGTTACAACTAATCGCCATCCCTCTTTTGTCCCCAATCTCTTGGCGAAAAGCGAGACATTGTTCATGATAATATTTGCTTTGATCTGGCTCATTTAAAGCCCAGCTAACCCGTCCCAGATTGTTTAAACTGATACTCATCCGATACTTGTCAGCGAGTGTTTGGCTAGTCTCGTAACTTTCAAGAAAATAAGTTCGAGATTTTTCAAACTCACCCATCGCATAACTAATTAACCCCAAATTATTGAGGCTATCCGCAAGTTCAGAAGAATCTTTTAAACTTTGGGCAAGTGCGTAGGCTTCTTCTGCGATTGGCAAACCCTGCGCCGCTTCGCCTTGACGTTCATAAAGTTCGGCTTGCAGGTTTAGTAAAACGAGGCGCTTGGGATCATCTTCAGTTAACTGAGCAAAGGCACGGTTCAAAATATAGTCCGCAGTTGCAAATTCGGCACTCACGCGGATATGGTGCGGGACAACTTCTTGCAGATAGATAAATTCTTTGGCAAAGTTCCCGGCTTGGTGCCAATGTTCCAACAATGCTTCCGCATAATCGTCATTGTCGGGATAAATGGCTTCCAATGCGCTTGCGACCAATCTATGTTGTGTTGATTTTTCGGCTGGTTCTAAGTTTTGGATAACTGTCTCACGCAATTTATCATGCGCAAATCGCCATTCATTCTCCTCAACATCAAAGATCGAAATCGCTTCGCCTTGTAATAAAAAGTCTTGGAGATCAATGTCTGGGTAGATATGGATAAGGAGGGCGCTATCAATTTGGCGTCCAACGACTGCCGCACTAGCGAGAATGGTTTGATAATGTTCAGGCATTTTAGTCAAACGTCTAAACAGAACATCTTGCATGTTCCCCGTTAAAACATGCGGTGGCAAGGTAGCATGGCCTATTTCATGAATACTCCCCGCTTCTTCAGCTAGGGCGCGCAAGACTTCGACCATAAACAGAGTGTTGCCTTCGGTTTCGCGGGCTAGAAAATCGACAATTTTTTGTTGCTTTTCAAATCTCCCCAACATAGCTTCAGTCAGTTGGGCTATGTCTGATTTTGTTAGGCGAGTTAGTGGTAGTTCAACCATATCGGATAACGTATTGGGAAGTTCAGGGCGTTCATCATTACGATAAGTTGCCACGACTATTAAATGCTGAATTTGATCAGCAAGTTTAAGCAGGTGTTGAAGTGGCAATAAACTTTCCGCCGCACAATGCAAATCTTCGAGAATAAGCAAAATAGGGAGATCGACAGATTTAACAATCTCTGCAATTGTCATGGCTAAGCGCTGTTGTTGTGACCCGCCGGACATATATGGTGCAATATCCACAGTTCTTTCGATCAATTTCTCAATATCAGGCACAATTTCTTTTAAAACGCTGGCCTGAAAATCAGAAACAGGAGCAATCAGGAGCAAGCGCCGCGCAATCGTCCGCCAGAATTGGAAGGGTAACCCACCGCCTTCAACACCTTCGCCGCGCAAGACAACTAACCCATCGAGCAACGCCTGTGTGCGGATTTCGTCGACTAAGCGTGATTTACCAACACCTGCCTCGCCACCCACCAGATAGAATTGCGTTTCCCCTTGCAAGGTTTTGGTTAAACTGGTTCGAAGCACTTGTAATTCTGTTTGACGCCCCACAAATGAGGAGGCTTGCAAAAAGCTTTCACGGATAAGCGCGGTGTCGGTTGCAATTTGTTGGTTAATAGCTTGACTAAACGCTTGCATGGCATCATAAGCACTGGTATAGCGTTCTTGCGGATTTTTGGCTAGCAGTTTTTCAATGATAGGCCGTACAGATAACGGTAATTCACTGCAATCAATCGGGTCATGCACAATCGCTAAGATCAATTGGGTGATAGATCGTGTTGTCTCGAATGGATATTTTTTCAGAAACAGTTGATAGGCAATCAGGCCAACCGCATATAAGTCTGTGGCAACACTCGCTGGATGATTATCAAATTGCTCTGGTGCAAGATAGGCAATGGTACCCGCCGCACGTTGGATCTGACTTAGTTCAATGGCTAAACCAAAATCAATCATTTTGACTTGTTTATTGTGAAACATCACATTAGCTGGCTTCAAATCACGATGAAGCAAGCCCCGTTGATGCAAATAAGCCAACCCCTGTAACAATTGAATGATGAGGCCAATTAAGGCCTCTTCATCAAAATCTGTCGCCGCTTGCAGAATATTTTGAGCGTCCGCAAGATACTCCATTGTGAAATAGGGAATACGGTCAGCGGTAAAGCCATAATCTAGGACACTGATAATATGTGGATGTCGTAATGAAGCAAGGATCTTAAATTCACGAGCAAGCGCGAGCCAGTCGTCATCAATTGTACTTTGGGAATTAAATGCTAACTGAGTTGGGGTGACTAAAACTTGTTTGAGGGCAATAACTTGATCAGTCAATCGATCATAGGCTCGATAGACTTCACCCATTCCACCTGCGCCAAGTCTTTCTTGAATTTCATAGCGATTGGCAATCACTGTCATACTGTTTCACTACCTTATTGTGTCCAACTTACGGTAGAGTTTACAGTGAATACATGGGATTCGCTATGCCGCGCTTGCGCACTCGACCGTGGCGAGTAAAGCTTTAAATCCACTATAGCAAGATCTGTTTTTCTAATTTGGAAGAGATTTGTTAAGCTTTTTTGTCATGGGTCTTCATTTGTTTAGCCAACCTTGTTTTTGTGATACAGTTAAGGAAATTCGCTTACAAAATTTATGATATTTTTCTTAAAAGATCATCTGGATTTCGTGTAGATTTGTCATTTACGGATTAGAGAAACTCACTCCATAGGGACTAGGGAAGCGACGAGTCAATGTCTGCCACCATTCAACCTGATACCTTTGCGTTCATCATTCACCCCATTGACATTAAACGCGATGTTGCGCGTAAATATCCATTTTTGGGCAACATCTTAACCGAAGGTCAAATTAATTTCTTTTCGCAGTTTTTCCCGCCCGTTTATATCAGTCAAATTGACGGCATCCAATCGCAAAGTACAGGTCGTCAAATTACGGGTTGGTTTGTTGCCGCACCTTATACGCCACCAACTATGATGCGCTTACCAATAGAACGGGTCTACAACAAAATTGTAGCCACTGGTCAGATGGCCGCCAATTTAGGAGCCAACGTTGTTGGTCTCGGTGCATATACATCCGTGGTAGGCGATGCCGGTGTTACTATTGCGGATCGTTTGGATGTACCTGTGACTAATGGAGACAGCTACACAGTTTTTATGGCTGTTGAAGCTGTCCGTGAAGCCGCCAAAATTATGGGAATTCCACTAAATCAGGCTAAAGCCGCCATCGTTGGTGCAACAGGTGCAATTGGCGGGGCTTGTGCAGAGTTGCTAGCTGGTCAAGTCGCTGAATTGGTTGTGATTGGGCGACGCCCCGATGCAGTTGAAGAAGCGCGGCAACGGTGTGAAGGTCAACTTGCTAAAGTCATTGCTAGTGTCGATGTTGCCGATATTTATGATGCTGATCTGATTTTAACGGTTAGCAGTGCAGTTGGCGCAATCATTGAACCGGAACATATGAAACCGGGAGCAGTGGTTTGTGATGTGGCCCGTCCGCGTGATGTGAGTCGCGCCGTTCAAGAAAAACGAGATGATGTACTCATTATTGAAGGCGGCATGGTTGAAGTACCCGGACCGGTGAATTTCAATTTTGATTTCGGCTTTCCGCCCGGTAAGGCTTATGCCTGTATGGCGGAAACAATGGTCTTGGCATTATCCGGTAAATATGAAGATTACAGTTTAGGTAAATATATTACAATTGAGCGGGTACGGGAAATCGGTATATTAGCCACAGAGCATGGATTTAAGTTAAGTGGATTTCGGAGTTTTGAAAAAGCAGTGAGCCAGACCCAGATTGATTTTGTGCGGGAAAATGCCTTGCGAAATCGACCACTGTGGTCACCCGCTTAACCTAAATCAATTCTTTGGATGTAAGTTGATTCTTTTGCCTGCTTTATTACACGATATATGTTACAATATCGCCAAACTTTGTTATGGTTCTTATCAATACTTGCCACAAGAGACCCCAAAATGGGGAGGTTGAGTTCATGAGTAAAGGTCGCATTCTTATCGTCGAAGACGATTTGGACATTTCAAATATGCTCCGTATTTATTTTAGCGGGCAAGGTTATGATGTTGCAGTAGCGGCACGCGGCGGCGATGCCTTAGAGGAAACTCGTAAGGCTCTGCCTCAATTGATCGTATTAGACATCATGCTCCCTGATATGAATGGGTATGATGTTTGTCGATCCCTGCGCCAAACCACCCGTACCAGCCATATTCCCATCATCTTTTTGACTCAAAAGGATGAACGTTCAGACAAAATCACTGGTTTAGAACTAGGGGCTGACGATTATATTACGAAGCCATTTGATATCGAAGAATTGAAACTTCGGGTAAAAAATCAAATTGATCGGGCTGAACGCGAAAATTATACAGATCCCAATAGTGGTCTGCCCAGTAGCGCCATTATTGAAGAACGTCTTCGGGATTTAATGCGCTCCAGTGAAACTTGGACTTATTTTGATTGTAAAGTCAATAATTTTGATGATTTTAAAGAAGTCTACGGCTTTGTCGCTGGTACAGAAGTCATGCGTTTTATGGCACTCTTAATGGGTGAAATCGTGGATACAAACGGCACACCCAATGACTTTTTAGGACATCCGGGCAGTGATAATTTTGTCATCATCACGTATGCCGCCGATTCTGAAAAGTTCAAAGAGAACATGGTTGAAAAATTCAACCAAGATGTCCAACAACACTATTCTTTCATTGACCGTGAACGCGGTTATATGGAACGCGAAGGCAAAGAAGTACCGTTGATGACATTAGTGGTAGGCGCAGTATCTAATTCCACTCATCAATTTGCAGATATTCGCGAAATCACAGAACGTGCGGCGGAAGATCGGCGGAGTGGTGGTACAGACGTATTTGAAGATATTGAGACCAGCTGGTAAACCACAAGCAATTTCCATATAGACACGTTACAATTCAAATTAAGGGCGGGCTTTTTACCTGCCCGTCATTCTATTTTATTGATTAAGCATTGCGGTGGCATAAATGAGTGTAGAAATCATTCTCGTCATTAGCGGCATTGTCATGACTGGTTGGATTTGGGCATTTACCGCACAAATGTTGCGGAGCCAGACCCGTCAGCAAGCGGCGCATAATAAACCCATTGTCCCTCTGAATCTGATGGATAATGAGAGTGGTGTTATTGTAGCTGAAGGGCGTGGGCATCTGGTTTATGTTAATGACCGTGCCCGCGATTGGTTTGGGCTAAACAGCGGCGAGCCAAATCTCGCTATTTTAGCTGGGCGGGCTCAACCTTCTGAACTCTTTCATGAACTTTTTGCCGATGAAGGACAAGCAACCTTTCGTTTAGGTTTACGGCGTATTCAGGCCACGTCTCACTTTGTTCCAACGGAACAAGGGCGGCACATGGTCATTGTCTTACGTGAATTGAGTGCTTCATCTGACGAAGATAGTGAAGATCCTACCCGTACGCTCATCGTGATCCAAGAAATCAGCAAAACCATTACGAGTGGTCTTGATTTAAGTGAAACCTTGGGCGCTATCTTAAATAGTATTGCACAAGTGATGAGCTTCGATACAGGCGAAATCACTTTATGGGATAGTGATATAAATGGTTTGCGTCCGGTAGGCAGTGTGGGTGACCGTGCCTATGCAGATGAAGTCAGCAAAGCGGGTGGCATGTATGAAGTTGATGAAGGCTTCACTGGCTGGATCGCTCGTTACCGTCAACCTTTATTATTAGGGAATGTCGGAATGCGCTCCGATGTTCGCCCCAAATTAGAATCATATCCCTATAAAAGTTATGTCGGGATGCCACTTACTATTGGCGACCGCTTTATTGGTACTCTAGAACTCGGCGATTATGAACTTCACGCCTTCAACCATGAAGATATTGATCTATTAGAAGCAGTGGCGGGGCAAGCCGCGATTGCTATTGAAAATGCCTTACTGACCAATGAGCAAGCAAATCGTTTGATGCAACTAGCTGGGTTGCAACAAATTCTCCAAACAATTGATGATCCAGTTGATCAACACACACTCTATGAACAATTGCACAACCGTATCGGTGAGCTTTCTCGCGTAGAAGTTGCCGGTATTTTACGCTATGACGAAGATAGTGAAGCCTTAAGCTGTCAATTACCATTTTATGGTATCCCAGATAGCGTCATGTCGGTCTTCAATATTCCGATGATTGAAGGTAGCCATGCCTGGAATGTTTGGAACAACCAAACATGGTGGTATGCCAACGATTTGCGCAACTCTGAATCTGCCCATGCTCTTCAACTCGATAAACTCGCAGAAGCCAGTAATTTAAGAAATGCCGCACTTATTCCGATGCTGATCGGGAATAAGCGGATTGGTGCGTTGCTTGTGGCTAACAAACGCGAGAGTGGTGGCTTCAATAATGATGATATGCGTTTATTGAGTATCTTTACCGCTCAAGCAACTGTTGTGGTCGAAAATGCGAATCTCTATCAGCGCGAACGCCGCCATATTGCTGACTTAGGTGGTTTGCAAGAATTAGCTCAAGGTATGCGGGCTGATAATTTGCAGGAATTACTTGCTGAAATCAACAAGCGCATTGCGGAGTTGATGGAAGTCGAGACCTGTGGTGTTCTCTTCTTTGAAGAAAATCCGCTTAATGAAGATGAACAAACCCAACTATTATTGGCCCAAACGCCATTCTACGGTTTAGACGATGAAAGTATTCGCTTTTATCAAATACCAATTGAAGATGGCTCAGTATTTGCCCAACTTTATAGTGACCGCGAATATTGGTTGAGCAATAATCTTAATAATGAAAAATGGCCGGGGGCCGGTAGCTTTTCCCAAATTGCGGGTTCAGTCGGTATCAAACGGGTACTCTTTGCTCCATTGACCATGGGTGGCAAGCGTTTAGGTTTACTGCAAGTATCTGATAAATTAGATGGTACTGAATTTGACGCCAATGATGCGCGCGTCTTAACCATTTCAGCAGGTCAAGCGGCCGTCTTAATTGACAATATCCGTTTATATCGCGATGCTGATCGCCTCACCAAAGAAATCCAAGGGTTACAACAAGTTGCGGAAATTGCATTCTCGGCAACCAGTCGTGAAGAAATCTTCGCCAAAGTTCTAGAACAAATCACGGATGTTATGGAAGTTGATTTGGCGGGCTTTGGGATGTTGGAAACCCAAACAGGCAAGCTGAAATATGACCAAGAAACGGTCTATGGTATTAAGCTCAATAATCCCATCGTCTTTGATGTATACAGTACAGGGTTTGCTAACAGTGTTGTACTCTCGCGTAAACCATTACGGACTATCAATATTGCTGACGATGAGCGCGCCTTACCGGTTTACCGTCAAATTTTTGGCAGTTTAGGGATTAAAGATATTGTTGTTGTTCCCATGATCAGCAATCAACGGGTTGTTGGTGAATTCTTCCTGGCGAACAAACAACAAGGCATTTTTAATGAAGATGATGAACAAATTGGGCTGACGATTTCTGCCCAGGTAGCGACGGCGCTCGAACGGGTCCAACTCCAATCTAGCGTTGACCAAGACTTGCGGGCCCGCATTGAAGAACAAGAAGCGCTAGACCGTATTAGCCGCGAACTGAACCAAACCCTGTTGCTAGACCGAATTTTGGACGTTATTCGTGGCGAAGCCTTACGGACGACTGCCGCCGATGATGTTAGCGTAGTATTATTCCGCGCCCAAGACACATGGCTCGATGAAGATACACCGCGCATTGAAGCTCGGATTGGTGCCACAACCCTGTTTGATGATGCCGAAGGGGCTGTCACGATTGGGGATGATCGCTTAACTTCAATTGAGCAACAAAGCTTCAATTTAAACAAAGGTGTTTTTGTTGAAGACTATTTTGGGTCGGATTTAGACGCATCACCTATTGAGGCACGGGGCGGTATTGTCGAACCTATTCGTTTTGGTGAACAATATGTTGGGTTTATCCATCTTTTCACCGAAACTCCCCATGCGTTCACCCCAGAAGCCGTTTCATTTATTGAACGTCTGGCGCGCCAAGCATCATTGGCTGTTAGTAATGCGCGCCGCTACCGTGACCAATTAGAACTCAATGAACGGTTGCGGGGTCGGGTGAACCAAGCGGAACAAATCTTCGGCCTGAGTGAAATGCTCCGTGAAGGCGCATCCCTCGAAGAAATCATGGAAGAAATCGCCCACGATATTGGCGAAACACTTGGTTTCCGGGTTGTGACTATCAATACCTTAGCCGCGTCAGGTGAAGTCTTCAATGTTTCTGGGTATGCAGGTATTCCGGTTGACCAAGTCGGGACATTGCTCACCAAGTTGAATGAAATCAGTACCATTGAAGGCTTAATGGACGACAAATGGCGGCTCGGCAACAATTCTTATTATCTGCCGATTGAACTAGAGCATGAATGGTGGACCGAGAACTTAACCCTATTTGATGCACCAATGGGTAGTTTGGCTGAAGGTAAAACCCGCACATGGACGCCTAAAGATTTCTGCTTTGTACCCATGTTAGGGACCAATGACAAGTTATTGGGGTATATCACTTTAGATGATCCAATTGATGGGCAACGCCCGGCAATCGCAACGATTGAATCATTAGAAGTGTTTGCTTCCCAAGCCGCCTTCATTTTTGAAAACTTCCAACTCGTGCAAAATGTGCAAGAAGAAGCTGAGTCGGCACGTCGCGAACGTGACCGTTTAGCTCAATTGCATCTGGTTTCCAGTGAAATCCAACGGGCGGGCGACATGTTGTCCCGTTTACAAGCCGTGGCGGATGGCATTGTCTCGGCAACTGGATGGCAACGTGTCCAAATTACTTTACGTGATGAACATTTAGAACCAACGCTCTTGATTCAAGCGGGTTATACTGAAGAAGAAGCAGATCGTCTGCACACGAAGTTGTTACCCGGCAAGATTTGGCGTGAACGGCTCAATGATCTTGAATTCCATGAGATGAAATTGGGCAGTGGTTATTATCTCCGCTATGATGCGCCTTGGGTTCAAAAGAATATTTATCGTGGCACGTCACCGGATGAAATTCCGACAGATTATTGGCATCCCCAGGATGTGCTTTACATCCCCTTGCTTGGTCATGACCAAGCTCGAATTATCGGGATGATGCGCCTTGAAGCGCCACAGGACAATGAACGGCCTACCGAGGACACTATTCGTCCGCTGGAATTATTTGCAGTGCAAGCGGCGGCGGCCATTGAAAACACACGGCTCTATCAAGAAACCCAACAACGTGCTCGCACTGAGCAACGACTTAATGAGTTGATGGAAGCAATGGCTTCTACGTTAGATCAAACCGAAATTGTGCAAGCACTTTCGACTGGTCTTCAACCATTAATTGCCTTCACGCGGATGCATCTAGCCATTCCACGTGGCACTCAGGCTCAAAACTTCGATATGACGCGGGTTGAGCTGACACCTGATGGGAAAGCACATATCTTCCCGGATAACCCTGTTTCAATGGAAGCCTCAGCCTTAGGTAAAGTCTATCAAGATCATGAAATGCTGAAATTTAATGTCATTGAAAGTGATGACATAGCAAATTATCATGACCTCAAGACGTGGAATGATGAAGGTGAACGAGCTGTCTTGATTGTACCGATGGTTGCCGGTGGTAATACTATTGGGGTTTTGCGACTAGGCAGTGAACTTGATCGGGCATTTGCCACCGCCGAACAAGGCGATACCTTAAATTTAGTACAGCGGATGGCTAACTTGTCCGCAGTATCTATTCAAAACTCACGGCTCTTCTCCTCGCTTGATGAGACCACCTCATTTAACCAAGCAGTCGTGCAATCCATCCAGCAAGGTATTGTGGTGTTGGATGACCAGATGAATATTCAATTGGTCAATGCCTTCATGGTCAATCGTTATGCATGGACCATTGAAGCCGTCGGACGCCCGCTATTTGCTTATCGACCTGATTTTAAAGACTTCCTTGAACATTCAATCTTAACCGCGCTTGAAACAGGTGAAGATCAAACCCAGTTTGATGTTCAGGACACCGACGCTGAAGGCAACTTAATCATCCGTAACTTCTATACCTACCCGTTGCGGCAGGGTGAGCGGATTACGGGTGTCGTTTTACTGGTGGAAGACATCACTGATCGGGCTTTGCTTGAAGTTGACCTTGCTAGTCGAGCTGAACAATTAGCCGCCCTAACTCGTGTTTCCGGGAAGATGACGGAAACACTGAAGCCAGATGAAGTGGCTGATATTATTCTGGACAGTCTCGGTGAAGTTATCCCCTACGACGGGGTAACCTTGTGGATGATTGATCCGGCCCATGAAGGCCGTTTGCAGATTGAAGCCGCCCGTGGTTTCCGTGATGAAGGTACAGCTTCAGTTGAAGAATTATTAGGCCTCTGGGTTGAAATTGAAAACAGCGCCCTTTTCCGTGAAATGGCCGATACGCAACAACAAATTCGTGTCCATGATACGACCGCTGATGATCCACGCTTCCCGTATGGCAAGAGCCGTATCTATAAGAGTTGGCTCGGAGCGCCCTTGATTTCCAAGGGTGAAATCATTGGGGTGCTTCAACTTGAAAAACGGCAAGCCGGTTTCTACAACGAACAACACGAACAATTGGTACTAACCTTTGCCAACCAAGCGGCGGTTGCCTTGAACAATGCGCAACTGTTCGCTGAAACGCAACAACGTGCCGAAGAATTAAATCGCCAAACCAAACAATTATCATTGTTGAACCGTGTTTCGCAAGATTTGGCACAATCGCTTGACCTTGAAAACATTTTCGAGGTTACTTTACGCGAAACGGCCCAAGCTTTGAATGTTGAAGAAGCGGCGGCCATCCAGATTGACACTCAATATAATGTTGGGCGTCTACGGATTGAATATCCACGTGGTGATGCTGAACCAACGCAAGTGTTTACCCTAAACGATAACGCTGTATACCGTGTTTTGCGTGACACGCTTTATCCACGGGTTATCAAGAATACCGATGATAATGAGTTAGCGGAGAGCATTCGTCCATTATTACGGCGCGAAGATGCTAGCAGTATCTTGATTGTACCAATGGTTATCAGCGGCTCGATTGTCGGGCTAATGCGTTTCGATCTCTTTGACGGTCAAGATTTCAGTAATGAGCAAGTTGAACTAGCGCGGACCATCGCTAACCAAGCCGCAATTGCGGTACAAAATGCAAGTTTGTTTGAACAATCAGTTCAACGTACCTATGAGCTGGAAACGCTCTTTGAATCTGCTCAATCTACCGCAACGAGTTTACGCCTTGAAGATGCTCTCGAACGGGTAGCCATGCAAATGATCAGTTCAGCACGGGCTGATGCGGCTATCGTCATGCTCTGGAATGCGCATAATAATCGTCTCCAAGTTCACGAAGCCGTAAGTATGTACGATGATTTAGTTCCTGAACGAGGCGTTTCCTTTAATATTGATGAATATCCGATTCGTTCACGCGTGATGCGTGATCAACGTTCAGAGATTCTACGGGTTGAAAATCCTGAGATTGATGAAGTTGAACGCGCCAATATGGAAGAACTGGATGTTCATATCCGGTTATTTGCCCCATTGGTTGTGAACGAAAATACCATCGGGGTCGCTCAGCTTGACATCAAAGAAAAGGGCCGTGTTTTTGAAACTGGCCAAATTCGGTTAATTCGTACGCTGGCCAGTCAAGCCGCTGTTGCGATTGAAAATGCTCGTCTGCAAACCGAGACACAAGCACAAGTTGAAGAATTGTCGCTCATTAATGAAATTTCAACGGCTGTTTCCAGTACGATGGAACTTGACAGTATGTTGAACACATTGCGCTATAAATTGCCGACCCTTGCTCAAGCTGAATTCACCTACATCACTTTATATGAAAGTGGCGCAAACGAAATCGCTTTCCCCGTAGCGGTTAACCAACGCGGTGAAAATGTGGAAATGAAAGCTTACGCGCCGACGGAAGGTGATGAACTTCACTTTGTCCTACAAAATCGAGTCCCTCTTCTAAAGACGGCCAATTTCAGTTTACCCGTTGAGTTTAAGAAACCACTCTTCCCAACAGCGAAGAGTTTATTGATAGCCCCAATGATTATTACATCTGAGGTTATTGGGATGATTATCTTGCGCGATGACCAAAGCGCAGATAAATTCAATCTAAGTGAGCAACGGACCTTAACAACTATTGCCTCGCAGGTTGCTACGGCCATTCAAAATGCACGGTTATTCCGTCAAGTTGCCAGTTCAGCTGAAATCCTTGAACAACGGGTCGATGAACGAACCCAAGAACTTGATCAAGAACGCCAACGCCTTTCCACGCTTTATGAAGTCGCAACGGAAATTGCGGAAACGACCCTAGATTTGGATAAGGTTCTCCAACGCGCCCTTGAATTGATTAGCGAAGCTATCAACGCCACCAGTGCGGTTGTATTGGCTGTTGATGAAATTTCTGACCATCTCTTTGTTCTCGCCACAATGGGGCAAGATAGTGGAACAACCATTACGCCTGAACCTGTTGAATTGCGTCAAAATGAAGGGTTAGCAGGCTGGATTATTCAACAACGGCAAGGGATTGTGTTGGATGATGTCCAAAAAGATCCACGCTGGGTAACGGTTACCGAAAAACATCGCCAACCCCACGCAGTTGTCGCAACATTGCTGGCATCTGGTGAAGATATTCGCGGCGTTATCATGTTCTACAGTGAAGAAATTGGTATCTTCAATGATGACCACTTACGCTTAGTAACTGCGGCGGCCCGTCAGTTGGCAAATGCAATGAACAGCGCAGAATTATACGGTCTGATCCGTGACCAAGCTGAACGTCTTGGCGCAATTTTACGCCAAGAACAAGTTGAATCAACAAAAAACTCAACTATCCTTGATTCCGTGGCAGATGGTGTAATGTATGCTAATGAAGAAGGCATTATCAAGATCTTCAATCATACATCCGAACGCATTCTAGGTATGTCGGCCAATCAAGTGCTCAACCGTAATATTCAAGAATTAACGGGTATTTACGGCGGGGGAGCCAGCGGCTGGACCGAAGCCATGCAAGAATGGATGCGTGATCCAACGCAATATCAAACTGGCGAATATCATGAAGAAATTATCCATCTTGAAGATGGTAAAGTAATTAGTGCACGGCTTTCACCAGTGAACATGGGTGACCAATTCTTAGGCACAGTGTCTGTGTTCCGTGATATCACCCGTGAAGCTGAAGTTGACCGCCTGAAGAGTGAATTTGTGGCAACGGTCTCGCACGAATTGCGTACACCAATGACCAGTATTAAGGGGTATGCAGATCTGCTTCTCCTCGGAGCGGCAGGTGATGTCAGCGAAACACAAGCGCGTTTCTTGGAAACCATTAAACAAAACGCAGATCGCTTGAGTATTCTGGTTAACGACCTGCTTGAAGTTTCTCGCATCGATCAAGGCCAATTGCAATTGCGCTTTATTGCGGTTAATGTGTCGGAAGTGTTCCAAGTTATCAACAAACACCTCTCCGGACGAATTAAAGATGATGATAAATCCTTAACCGTGCGGATTGAAGTTGAAAAGAACTTGCCGGATGTACGTGCCGACTACGAAAAACTGGTTCAAATCATTCAGAATTTGGCGGATAACGCCTTTAACTATACGCCTGATGGTGGTAAAGTTACGCTCGGAGCGCAATTTATCACAGATGATGAACAAATTGTTATCACTGTAGCAGATACAGGGATTGGTATTCCAGAAGATGTGCGGGATCGTATCTTCGAACGCTTCTTCCGTGGCGATGAATACAGCGAAGTTGTTATGGACACACCGGGGACTGGTTTGGGGTTAGCTATTGTTCGTGAGTTGGTTCTTATGCACAGCGGCGAAATTGGCTTTACCAGTACTGTGGGTGAAGGTACAACATTCTATGTACGGCTCCCGATCGCTAGGGAAGATAACCTTTCTTCAGATGAAGAAAATAGTGATAGTGAAGCAGAATCTTAATCTAATACCATTGCGCTGATTCTATTGGAATCACTTAGCAGAGGCAGGACTCATGGCAAAAATCTTAATTGCTGAAGATGAACGCGATATTCGTGACTTGATTGAATTTACGCTGAAGTTTGCCGGACATGAAATTCATAAAGCGGCAAATGGGAAAGAAGCGGTTGAACTGGCTCCCCAATTGATGCCAGATTTAATCATGCTTGATATTCGCATGCCGCAAATGACGGGTGTTGAGGCGTGTAATGCCCTTAAAAAAATTGATGCCGTAAAAGATATTCCTATCGTGTTCTTGTCAGCACATGGCCAATCCGAAGAAATTGATGCCGGATTAGATAGTGGCGCATATGAGTATATTGTCAAACCATTTGCCCCAGACGATTTGACCAAGCGCATTAGCGAAATTTTGCAACAATTCAACATTGAATAATTAGTGCTTACGTATACTAAAAGCAATTAAGGCAGAATTTAACGAATGAGTGCAATTACCATCGGTAATGATTTAGTTCACTACGAAGTTTTAGGTCGCGGTAAACCAGTTGTGTTTGTCCATAGTTGGTTAGGTTCTTGGCGTTACTGGATCCCAACCATCAGCCAATTAGGTCCTAAATATCGTACTTATGCTGTCGATTTATGGGGTTTTGGTGATTCGGGGAAGAATCGAGATCACTATCACCTTGAAGGACAAGTTGCGCTAATTCGAGCATTTGTTGAGAAAATGGGTATTCCTAAGGCTGTGTTTGTCGGACATGGTTTGGGTGCGGCTGTGTTGACACACTATGCACTCGACCCCAAATACAGTGATAAAGTCCATAAGTTGATGGTTATTTCACCACCACTTTTCGATACAGCACCAAGTAGTTCCAATGCTCAAGCACCCGCGGCTCTACCCTCAGTTATGGAAACCATTGTGCGCCCTGATACAGCCGGCATTGATCGCGAACAACTACGTCAAGCCGCGCTCGCCGCTGGTTTAGAAGGTATTGCGAAACGAATTGAAGCCCGCGAGGAAAGCAAGAAAACATCTGCACAAGCTGACAAATCAGCGAATGCTCAAGCCAAACCAGCCGCAGATAGCAAGCCAACGCCACCACCACCCAGTCCGCCTGCGCCTAAAGGTGAAGTTGTC
This sequence comes from Anaerolineae bacterium, assembly GCA_050303635.1. GTDB lineage: Bacteria > Chloroflexota > Anaerolineae > Aggregatilineales > J027 > JAKEEQ01. The sequence goes on along the minus strand of JBNLCD010000002.1, from coordinate 9,936 downwards.
TTCCCCAACCCGGTTGAGGGTATTTTGGGTGATATGAATCCGTTGAATTTGCTATCACAACATATGGACACATCATCAGGTGACTTTGAAAAGTTGAAGGCTGAAGTTGCCAAAACAACAACGGAAGCCTTGCAAATGAGCACCAGTTCATTCCGTTATATCAGCACCTATCATGAACTTATCAAAATTAAGTCACCAACTGTTGCGTTGTTTGGTGAAAGTGATACGCTCGTTAGCTTACCCAAGAAAGACATCTTAGATCGTCTGTCGGTAGGGTCTAAAAAAGTGATTGTAATGCCCAACCTCAGACACTTTCCCATGCTAGAAGATACAACAAAATTTGTTCGTTTATTGCGTGATTTCTTAGAAGCGCCTGATATTTCAAAACTAGAGATGAAAGATGAATGGCGGCGACGTAATCGCTAAGTCAGACAAGCGACTCTTGAAGTTTGTCTGAGCCTTGCTATAATGACATTGATCGGTTGTTCCGGTGAGGTTCAGATGGGTCCTATGCGGCAAATGCTGTCGAATCTGGTCAGGACCGAAAGGTAGCAGCCATAAGGGGCCTCTTTGGGTGTCATAGTTTCGCCTGTCTGTACCTCTCTAGAGCAACCGATTAATTAGCTAAAACACTATGGTTAATAAAATAGCATCCATTCTCCACATTCCAACACACATCCTCCGACGATTTGTGTTGAGTGTGGTTATTTTTTTATTCATCACTGGTGGTTGGCTAGCTTATGACAGAATATCCCAGAACAAGGTCATGATTATCGTCGACGATCAAGAATGGACGGTTCGAACCAAAGCTGAAACTGTTCAGATCGTACTCGATGAGGCTCAAATTGATTTAGGGGAAACAGATAGAATTGATCCCTTGCCAGGTGAACAAATTAAAGATGGGATGGTTATCAAAATTCAGCGGGCCCATCAACTCGTCTTGGATATTGATGGCGAAATTTCGCGTTTATATACGCATGAAGCCAATATCCTGGATATCCTCGATGAGAACACAATTGAACTAGGCGAAAATGATAAACTCCTGATTAATCATCAACAGATTGACCCCAGTTTGATACCTACTTTAAAAGAATCACCGTGGCATGTTCAAATTATTCGAAGCAAAACATATACGATCAATTATCATGATGATGTCGTAACGGGTACAACTACAGCGGCGACCGTGGGTGATCTATTATATAAGGAAAATGTAGAGCTTTATTTAGCGGATGAAGTCAATCTGCCACTGAACACGCCTCTTTATGATGATATTGTCATCAATATTACGGGTTCAACGCCTGTCTTAGTAAAAATTGATGGTCTTGATTGGCATACCCGAATCATTGGCTCAACTGTAAACGATGTGCTTACTGAGCTAGGTCTAAGTTTAACTGGCCAAGACTATACAATTCCTGACGAAGATGATACTTTTGAAGATAACATGATCATTGAGATTGTCCGCGTAGTGGAACTCATTGAGGTTGATCATCAAGCTATTCCGTATGAAATTATTGTGGTTCATGACGAAGCACTCAGCCCCACTGAACAAAAAATCATTCAGGCAGGCGAAGACGGTGTTGAAGAATTACGGTGGCGAGTTCGGCAAGAAAACGGCGAAGAAGTCAGTCGCTTTCTGCAAAGTCAACTTATTGTGCAAGAACCCATTCCCGAAATTGTCGCTGTCGGGGCCAACTAATTACCCCTAAGCCTACTTTCAGCAATCTCATGCCCTGTTGTATACACCCCAAGGAGAGAATAATCCAATGCGTAACCCCAAAGATGTTTTGAGTGATTATAATATTTATCCGAAGAAAAGTTTGGGACAGAATTTTTTGCACGACCCAAATACCGTGCGACGCATTGTCGAAAGCGCTGAACTTCCTGAAGGTGCCTTGGTTTTAGAAGTCGGACCGGGGACCGGCGTTATGACCCAATTGCTGGCGGAAACAGCCGAAAAAGTTATTACCATTGAAACCGATGACCGTCTTATCCCGCTCCTCGAAGGTGAACTGGCTGACTATCCAAATGTTGAAATTGTTCATAATGACTTCTTAAAAGTTAATTTGGAAGAACTTGTCGGCGATCAACCTTATTATGTTGTGGCAAATCTGCCTTACTATATTACGAGTGCCATTCTCCGTAAACTCATGGACCATTCCAATCGCCCACAACGTTTGGTGTTGACTGTGCAGAAAGAAGTCGCCGAGCGCATTATGGAAGAAGCAGGCAATATGAGTGTGTTGAGTGTTAGTGTGCAATTTTATGGGAAGCCGCAAATTATCACCCGACTTAATCCTGCCGTGTTTTATCCCCGACCAGATGTTGAATCAGCAGTGCTACGCATTGATGTCTACCCGACACCTATTGTTGAAGTCGGCGATATAGAAAAGTTCTTCAGAATCGTGCGGGCTGGATTTAGTCAAAAGCGCAAACAAATCAAGAATCCACTAAAAGGTGGGCTCAGACTACAATCAGGTGAAGTTACCGCGTTATTGGCAAGCGTAGAGATTGATGCCAAGCGTCGTGCTGAAACGCTTAGCCTAGAGGAATGGGGCGCATTGTGTCGGGCTTATGAAGCTTATATAGCTACGGGAGAGCTTCCACCTGTATCTTAACGTCGCCGGGCAAACCATCAAGCGGCATAATATTTAAGTTGAAGGATGTCGTTGTATCAACCTCTTCAAGATCAATAATACGGAAGCCTGTTATTTGATCAAGTTCATTTCGTATCGAAACGACGACGCGCACACGCGAAACCAAACTCGGATTGGCCTTAATTTCACCACTAACTTGATAACGACCATCTACCCAGTCAATTTGCGACTGGGTAATTTGTATGTCTGGTGGAATATATTGTTCTGTCTGGAGTGTTTCAACCGCATTGATTTCAGTATAAATAGACCAAGATTGTTGCGGTAGCTCAGTAAACACAACACGATAAGGACTACCATCTTGGGCTGGAATAATAGGCAAACTGGTGGTTATTTCTTCAGCGGCTAATAAATCGCCTTGCATGTTGAGGAGATAAAATTGGATACTAGCATTCGTGACAGGTTCATTATAATTATTTTGCACCCAGCCTAAGCAGACTAGACTGCGCACTGTGGTTTCATAACAAGTTGGGGTTTCAGCAATAACATGGGGTACAGGTGTTAGAGTTGCTAAACGATAACCGGTAGCTTGTGGGAAGTTCGGTGTAATCGTTGCTTGTGGACGAATTTCTGATGTTGGTGAATCTGTTGAAGGTGGAATAAAATTTTGGAGCGTCGGCACACGTTCCGTACTCTCTTCAGTGGGAGTAGGCGAGTTTAATACATGCCCACACGCAGTTGTGATGAGTACGCTAAGCCAACAAAAAATCCATCGCACACCCCACCGCTTCATGACGGCGGATTGTCCTTCCTCAACAAAGCTAAACCTAGCCCCATTATAACGCGCTTTTAGCGTTTTAGAAAAGCCTGAATGCCGCGCAATATCAGAAGATTAGCGAAGTTCTAGTTATGTCTTATTAATTGATTCTATGCCAGTGGTGCTCAGCACAGATTTCTACTCTCTCATATAATGAAAGTGTCTAGGTAATCGAATTGGATAAAATGGGAGCAGGGCTAATGTGTAGCAGACTTTCTCTAATTTTCATATTTATATTGATGTTCATTATGATCACCCCAAATCTAACTACTCAAGCTCAAGATCATTTAGTAACCGAACCTCTACATGTTTTAGGCAAATATGGTGGTTTGGCCGATTACGAATGGTCACCCGACAGCACAACCTTAGCCGTCAGCACCTATTCAGGCATTGTCCTTTACGATGCTTCATTCAATGAACTTGCGTTTCTCGAACCGCCGTCTGAAATAAAAGTTACGAGCGGCTTAAAATGGAGTTCAGATGGCACTCGGCTTGCTTCAGTCGGCGGGCGCATGTTTCCAAGTGGCAAAACAAATAATGATGCCTATATCTGGGATATTGAGACAGGTGAAATTATATTTACCCTTCCAGCACCTGAAGATAGTCAAATTCAGTTCGCCGCATGGAGTCCAGATAGCACCCATGTTTTATTCACTATAGATAATCAACAAACAACGCTCACCCTAGTTATTTGGGAAGCAAGCACAAAGACCACTCAAGAAATTGATATCGCCGAATTAAGCCTTCAGCAGGGCGGAGTTTGGACTTGGTCAGATGATGGACAAAACATCAGTACGGCATCTGGTGTAAATGAGTTTAGTATCACATTAGATGACACCAGTCAAATTATGCAAAACGAAGTTACTACTGGTGCAAGGGGTGTTTTCTATAGCCCGGATAAGACACACCAAGCCACCAGTGAAGATGGCGCATTTATTATCACCAGTTCAAACGGTCAAACGCTCAAGCTGTCAGGCGACGAAGAAGGACGCTTTCAAGGCTATAGAGAAATTACATGGTCCGCGAATAGTGAACGAGTCGCTGTTTGGGGTCGGCCTGTCATCCCTAATCTGATGGTAGCAGATGTTTTGACAGGAGATATTTTGCTTGAATTTACCTATGATTATGCGGGGATGGTGAGTGGCGTAGAATTTAGTCCAAATGGCTCAAAACTTGCTATTCGTATTGTCACTACGAATGAACTGATTATTTATGACTTGGCAACAGGTGAGCGTTCTCAACAGATTTTTAGAGGGCCAACTACAGCCGTAAGTTTCAGTCCAGATGGTTCTAAATTAGCCACTGTCAATGCGAGCTCTCAGCAAGTTCATATTTGGGATACCATGTCCGGTGAGTTACTTGAGGCTTGGGAAACGCCGAATGATCCCAAAGCCGATGCCAATTTATTATTTACGGTGGCGTGGAGCCCAGATGGCAACTATGTAGCAACGGGAGCTGTCGCTGGTGGCCCTGTCACTAACCCTGATAGTCGTCCGATTGATCTCTTTATTTGGTCGGCTGAAACAGGTGAAGTTGAGTATATTGTGCCTGCCGTAGCCTATGATGTTGATATTATTGCTGAATTAGAATGGTCAGCCGATAGTGAGACTTTGGCATATAGCACTCTATCTAATCAGCGAGCCAAATCTCATATTGGTATTTATCATCTGCCCACCGAAACACTCATTTTCCAAGCACCTCTCGAAGTAAGCGTAGCCGATATTGCGTTGCATCCTTCCGGCGATGTTTTGACCTTAGTGACTCAATCTCTGAACTCGGATGGTCAAAACTTAGTATTCTTGGACACGCAAACAGGCGATGTGATTGATGAAATAGCATTTGAAGACGTTGATTCAGCTGTTTTACGATCAATAGATTGGCATCCAGCGGGCAATCAGTTTGGTGTTTTGTTTGATGAAAGAGATACCGCCCGTGTGGAAATCTGGTCTTGGGAATCTGACACATCATCTGAAATGGTTCAGCAATTTGACCTAGAAGGTAAAGTTAGCCGCAGTTCACTTGAATGGAATGAGCAAGGTACCCAATTCGCGACATGGTATATCAATGAAGAGCAAATCCTCGGTGTACAAATCTGGGATGTGGATAGTGAAGCTAATACGGCCAGTCTACATGAGCTCTTTGTGCCAGACTACCCGGATTATCTCATTCCGTCAGCCAGCTTCGATGCCCTGGCATGGTCAGCCGACGGGTCAATGATTGCCACAAGCTTAACCATCAATACCACGAGTATTTGGCAAGTCAAATAGAAAATAGACACCACGGTATGCCTCTCGTTGAAAGCACTATCACATGACAAGAGGCATATGGTGTTAGAGAAAGAATCTCATTGTGCAAACTTGGACAAAATTCTGTTTAAGCATATGCCTGTTCACCCTGATTTTCTTTGTTCCCCAAGCCAGAAACCAGATCAAAGCGCAAGATAACGGACAGGTCATAATATTAGGTGAATATGGTGGCTTGACCGATATGGCGTGGTCACCCGATGGCAAAATCTTAGCGGCCAGCACTTACACGGGCACCGTCTTATTTGATCAAAATTTGAATGAAATCCAAACTCTAGAAAATCCTTCCACTGTCCCCATAGTGAATAATTTGTTGTGGAATTCCACTGGTACTGAACTCTTGGCGGGAAATCAAACTTATCTGCTGGATACCCCAGAAAAAACTTTAGCGAATAATATTGTGATAAATTGGGATATTCCTACTGGCAAGATTGTCCACGAATTAGATTTAGTTGAAAATGTATTCGCGATTCCTCAAGTATGGGATGACACGGCGAATAAGGTCTTATTAACGGCTACCCAAGTGGGCGAAACCCAGCCGTATCAACTAATTATTTGGGATATATACAATGATGCCACTCAGGAAATAGATATTACTGAATTGAATATTCCGGGAGATGCGAAATGGACATGGGATGCAGATGAACCAAAATTAGAAGTCAGTCGAAGCAATGAACGGATTAGCCTTTCGGGTCCAAATTTTCAAACTGTTGACTATACGCCCCTTGAGCAAACAGGCTTGCTCTCAACCAGTCCCAATGGGCAATATCAAGCAATTTCCAGCGAAGGTATTGTAACCATTCAATCTGCGAATACCGATCTTTTTGAGTTGCAAGATAATGATGATAGCCGTTTCACTCGTTATACAGATGTAAACTGGTCAGCCGATAGTCAGAAGCTTGTAGTTTGGGGCAATAAGATTTTACCAAGTTTATTAGTCGTAGATATTCAGACTGGCCAAACTTTGCTGGAATATACCCCTGAGAGAGAGGGCTTTATTGCTTCAGCGAAACTAAGTCCCGATAACTCGGCATTAGCGATACGCACCTTGCGACATGAAATCCTTGTTTACAATTTCGCAACCGAGACATGGTCACAAAAATGGTTATATGGCTTTTCGCAGAGCCGAAGTTTTAGTCCGGATGGAACGCGCATTGCGACAGCACGTTATAGTCAGGATATATACATCTGGGATGCAATGACGGGGACAGAATTGGAGGTTTGGAAATCACCAAATCCGCCATCTATGGACAATCCAATTATGAGCTTAGCTTGGAGTCCTGATGGGCAGTATATCGCTACAGGGAGTTGGCATCATATGGTTGATCCTCATCCCGACCAAGTCTATCCATTTGATATATTTATTTGGTCAACAGAAACACATGAAGTTATCCAAGTTGCACCTGTCCAAGAATCTTATAGCGATATAGTCAATCATTTAGAATGGTCAGCGGATAGTCGAATTTTGACTTATGGCACATATTCTATTTATTCTGGGCAATCTCATATAGGCGCATATAATGTGCAAACCGAAGAGTTACTTTTTGAATATAGAACGCTAGTTATGCGAGATATAGCTTTGCATCCGACGGGAACGCTCGTCGCCTTTCCACACGGCGACATAAATACTCAACAATCATCTATTTCGATTATAGATGTTGCAACTGGTAATATTGTTGGCGAAAACCCCATAGACAATTACTACAACCAAAGTTTAGATTGGCATCCAAGTGGTCAATATCTTGTTGGGCGTGGAACAGATTTAACTAGCGTACAAATATGGGCCTTGCAAGATGATAATAGACTGCAAGACTATATGAGTTTTGAACTTGAGAATGTTGTTAATTTCACTTTCCTTCGTTGGAATCCGCAAGGCACCCAGTTAGCGGCATGGTACACAAGTCCTGAAGATAGAAGAGAAACAGGATTACAGATTTGGACAATTGATATTGAAAAGAAAACGGCCACGTTGAGTCATATCCTAGAATCCGAAGTTCCTAATTATTTACTCGGCACGTTGTTTTTTAGCGATATTACGTGGTCGCCAGATGGAAATTTTATTGCAACAAGCACATCGGCTCTTACAACAAGCATTTGGCAGATTCCCATTGAATAAATCATAGAAAAACTCCCGCTGAATTTGGGTATTCAACGGGAGTTCTCCCTAGCTCGCACAATCGTATAAGGTCGTCCCTTGGTTCGGTCCACCTCGTGGTGGGCCAAATCCACCAGCGCCACCGGGACGTTGCGGGGGTGTTTGCCCACCGTTAAAATTGGGTGGCGTTCCGCCACCGGGAGGGCCGTCTTGTAAATCAGTTGATCCCAAATCTATATCATTCACCACGGCACAAGAGTCACTCAGCCAATTACCAATTTCCTGCGTATTACCGCCGCCGCCGGGACCGTTGCTTTGTGAATACAGTACGTAGCGCAAGTCACCATCAGCCACGAGTTTGGCCAAATCATCACTATCAACAACAGGATCGCCACCATTGAAACCACCCATATAGAGTACGCCACGTCCTGTGTCGAGGACATAAGGTGCGCCTTGTTGTGCACTGGCTACAGCCATCATATATTTCATGCCTTCTGTATTTTCCTCAAGATAGTCAATCAATTCGGTGCTGACATTTCGTTCTGAATTAGTGGGCGCGCGTTGATCTTGGCTCTCACCCGCATATGCATGAGGCAAATTGGTGCTGAAGTTTTCATCAAGTGTTGTCAAACCTGACCATACCGTCGGCGTAATGAGCAAAGCGAGTACGATTCCAGCAAATCCAGCTATCGTAAATTGCGAAGCCGAGCGCAAAGTTCCCCACCCTAGCAAGCCAAGTCCGATTACAAATCCGGTAACCGCCAGAGAAAACCACCAATAGTCTGTGACATATTCAGCCACAGAATAATATTGATAAGCCAGCGTGCCAGCGCTGACGATCGCCAATAGTAAACCGGCTAACCATGCGCGGTGTTCACGTAATTGCCAGAGCCGGACAATACCAATACCAACCAGCGCCGCAAGTGGGGCACCAAGCATAATCATGTAATAAGCGTGGAAGAAGTCAGCAATGGTAAAGAACACAACCTCAGTCAGTAACCAGCCGCCCCACAGCACTGCACTTTGATGGGCAATGCTCAACGGGAAGTGAATGCGTGTACTCAGAATAAGCAACCCAATCACAAATAAACCCAACGGCAACAACCAGCTTACTTCATTCGAGAGTGGTGCTGTGAATAAACGGAACAGGCCCGGTTCGCCAACTTCAAAACTAAAGGCACCACCACCGCCATTGCCCCCAGCCGCACCATTAGGTGGTTGGATATTGTTTTGGCCATCAGGTGGTGCCGAATTTCCATCCGGCAACCTATTGCCTGTCGGGGCATTCTGGTCGTCATTCCCGCCGGGTGTTTCTTGATTGAGGCGATTGAGACCATTATGACCAAAGATGAGTTCAGTGACCGTATTATCCGTACTACTACCAATATAAGGACGTTGATCAGCGGGTACTAAATCCACTGCAACAGCCCACGAAAGTGAAACTGCCACTAAAACAATGGTAGCGAGACCTAAATAGGCTATCTTCCGGAGCCAACCTAATTTGGCCCCAAAGAAATAGAGGGTGTAAAAAGCAGGTAGGGGTAAAAAGGCTTGCATCATTTTGATATTGAAGCCCACGCCCACTAATACGGCCCCCAGCAATAAATAGCGCAATTTGCCGCGTTCGGTCGCTAGGATAAATGCCCATGCCGCGAGTAATAGGAAAAAGACGAGTGTGCCATCCATTGTATTATTACGCTCGGCGGCAATCGCCACAGGTGTCACGGCCAAGGCAAAGGCCGCAATAAGACCCGCCACATCGCCCCACCAGCGTTTAACCAGCCAATAGAGCAATGGAATCGAAAGCACGCCACTTAGAATTTGCGGAAGGGCAACGGCTACCCCGTTCACGCCCAAGAAATAGGCCGATATCGCCTGAAACCATAAGCCTAATGGGGGTTTATCGACAGTAACCGAGCCACCGGGTTCCGCGGATACAAAGAAAAAGTTATGCGGCGATTGCAACATACTTTCGACAGCCGCTGTGTAATAGCGATTGGCGTCTCCAATGGAACTGAGATGATAGACGCGTAAAACGAGTGCAAGTAGCATGATTAGGCCTAATCCAATGACAGGCCAAGTCTTATTCAACGAGAATGTTTTGACAGATGATTGCCTTATATCCATATG
>JBNLCD010000001.1:0-56666 GCA_050303635.1 Anaerolineae bacterium | reverse complement strand
CTTCGATTCTTGGTTTAGCCGTGTAAGCTTGGCCGACATACCCGTCAATTATTGAGACAAAGCAATCAGTCCCTTGTTAGAATTGATCTAAGCGAGGGGGATTTAACCTCGATCATCAATCTTTATCCTTGCTCAGAATTTGCCTGTTATATTCAAACGCGGGGAAGTTATGGGCAAAATGCAAAATAAAAAACCGCGATTAATTCGCGGTTTCTTGTATAATACTCTGAGAGCCATCGATGGGACTTGAACCCATAACCTATCGCTTACGAAGCGATCGCTCTGCCAGTTGAGCTACGATGGCAACGTTTAATATTTTAGCATTTTCACTAGGTAGCGACAAGACTCGAAATTGAAGGAATTTATGATGCAATTTGCTTCAGCTTCATCCGCCGAGACAACCCTTGATGAGGCTTTGACTACGATCACGAATGATATTCAGCAACAACTAGATAATCAATCAATTGACCTCGCCTTAGTATTTATCACAGAACCATGGGTAGGCCAAGCTGAGGTCATCAGCAAAACTTTGCGAGAAAAACTTGCGCCGGGTTTATTTCTAGGCTGTTCAGCGGAAAGCGTGATTGGTAACAAGACTGAAATTGAATTTGAGCACGGTATCGCCTGTTTAGCGGCGCATTTGCCCGATGTTACGCTGAAACCATTCCAGTGGAATATCGGGGCATGGCAAGATATCTTAGTTGATAAAGCCCATCTTGGTGGCGTTTACTCGGTTGATGAGGCCACGGAAGCAACTATTTTGTTGGCAGACCCCTACTCGACCCCAATCAACCAATTATTGAATGCACTCAATTCCTATTTCCCAGAAATTCCGATTATCGGCGGGATGGCCAGTGCCGCAACCGCTCCGAATGGCAATGTTCTCTTTTTTGATGAGGAAATTATTCCGGGTGGTGCCGTTGGGGTTGTGTTGAGTGGCAATATCCAAGTGGATATGATTGTTTCACAAGGTTGTCGACCGCTGGGCGATGTGCATACGATTGAAGAAATTGAAGAAAATGTCATTATCCGTATGGATAATAGTTCCCCATTGTTACATTTGCAAAAGTTGGTTGACAACTTGCCGCCTTCCGCGCATCATCTGTTGCGCAATGGTATTTTTATTGGACGGGCGATTCAGTCTGATAATGACGATTTAGGCCGGGGAGATTTTTTGGTGCGCGGGGTATTGGGTGTTGATCATGAATACGGGGCAATTGCCGTGGGTGATTATATGGATGTGGGCGAACGTGTTCAATTTCATGTCCGGGATGCCAGCACTGCTATTGAAGACTTGAGTTTAATGTTGACTCCGCAAAGTATGTTTGGCGCACCGGCTGGCATTTTTGTGGTGTCGTGCAATAGTCGTGGGACTCGCCTGTTTGACCACCCGAATGGGGATGTTTCAACCATTACCAATACGCTAGGAAGCGTCAAAATGGCAGGTTTCTTTGCCGCAGGTGAACTTGGTCCTATCGGCGACCAGAATTTTTTGCATGGACATACGGCCAGTCTCGCGCTATTTCGTCCACGACAAACGTCCGACACTGAAGGAGCTTAAATCCCTTCATGCAGATTTATCAAAGAATGACTTATCTCTTAGAAATGCTAAGCGGGTTCAATTTGTTTTTGTCTTTATTTTTACCTTGGCATCAAAAAACCCACTCAGCGGCCAGTCTTATTCGGTATGCGTTACCTGCATTTAAGCCACCTTTTGATGTCGTCTTGATCGTTTCACGACCGTGGTGGGTTTTGCTTTTGTTGATTCCGTTTATTTTTGCCGGTATTGTACGTGGTTTCTCCGGTATTATTGATCAGAGCACAGCACCGGGGTTGAAATTAGCACGTCGGACGGGTTATCTCGCGATTTTACCTTTGTTATGGTTTTATCTCAGTTCAGCAGAATGGGGCGAATCCCAATTACAATTTGGGTATTGGTTGAGTTTATTAGCGGGTGTTTTGCTCTTTAGTTTAGTGTGGCTAGAAACAATTATGGTTGCGGAAGATAATCTGCAAAAACGGACGCGGCACATCCTTTGCCCGAATTGCAATCAAGCCAATGAGTATGGGGCACGTAAATGTCAATATTGTGGTCGAATGATTTACTATCAATAAAACTGACGCTTAGGCAAAACTCAAGACACGGGTAAAGAATGTAAAGCCGAGTGCCTCGTATTGGGCGGCGTGTTTCTTTGATTCGCCAACAAGATAAACCATTTGACTACTAGCCTCTAAAGCAGTGAGGAGCGCCGTGTTTACTATTGCTCTTTCAAAACCAAATCCTTGCCAGTCATCTATAACACACGGCAGTAAAATTTCGGTGTTTTGGTTCTCAAAGGTCGATTGAAGGGCGGCAACGGGTTCATCATTGTGATAGCCTAGCCAGCGATGAACGAGCATCGGGGCAATTACATCGTCCTCAATATGCGTTAAATCCCGCCATTTTTCCGTTTCTGTTTCAGACTTTACTTTATGGATTGTTAATTGAACCGAATTTCCACGAAGCGGTCGATTACCATCCATAATTTGGCCATACAATGATTCATTAAGTAATGACGGTCCATAAATTGGTTCATAGACCCATATATGGCGAGAAGCAACAGGTTTTAGACCTTTAAGCAGTAATTGTTGATGAAACGCGGCAGGAAATAATTTCTCTAGATATTGAAAACGCGGTTCACGATGATGGTCACGCATATATTCAAAGGCTTCCATCACATCATCGGTGCGAGTCCAGGCCACACCCCGATGAGGAATAATTAGATTTAGATCGGGATGATCGAGTTGCGGATGATAAATCGTCCCGACAGTACTGATGGGGGTATAGTCGGCACCCGCAAGAACACATTGATTTAGCAGGTGTTCTTGCAAATAACGCAAACGTTGGCGTTCGTGACGGTCTAGAGTTGGCATGACATCCTATTTTGGGTAATTTTACAATTTTGTTAATTGCAATTGCTTTGACTTATTTTAGTTTAGGGTTAATTTAAAATAAAGCCTAGTCAAGCCATTAAAGCAATTATTATCGCTATAATCTTGTTAAAAAACGGGATAAAATTTGTTTGAATGGTATGAAAAGTGACTTATTCAGTCAAATTACCTTAATTCTTTGTTAACTTAGACAAATCAAAAATGGGCAAATATGAAAACTTTGCCCATTTTTGATTCTAGTTGAAATGTAATGTTTTAAATGCGACCATCAAGGAAGTTTTGGAGAATACGGGCTCCGTATTCGGTAAGGATACTTTCAGGATGGAATTGAACACCAACCACAGGATATTCTTTATGTTTGATGGCCATCACTTCGCCTTCTTCCGTAAAAGCGGTTACCGTTAAACTATCCGGCAGAGGTTCTTCTACAATCAAGCTGTGATAGCGGGTGGCCGTGAAGGGACTAGGTATGCCTGTAAACAGGGGTTGATTGCGGTGAAAGACGGGTGAGGTTTTGCCATGCATGAGACGCGGCGCACGGGTGACTTTGCCGCCATAAACTTCGCCCATACATTGGTGGCCCAAACAAACGCCCAAAATTGGTATGGTTGGACCAAATTCGCGCATGATTTCCCGTGACATGCCCGCATCATCGGGCGTACCGGGTCCGGGTGAGATCACAATATGCGTTGGATTCAGATCACGAACTTCGTCGAGCGTGATTTCGTCGTTACGGCGGACACAGAGTTCAGCACCTAACGACCCTAAAAGTTGAACCAAGTTGTAGGTAAAACTGTCGTAATTGTCGATGACTAAAATCATGATGGGTTGTCTCCCAATTATTTGCTAAATTGATTATGCTGATCAGCGACCACGGCATGCCGTGGTCCGACAGGTGATTTACGGCACTCAATTAATTAGAATCAGCCGTATTGGATTTTATTCAAACCCTTTTTCGGCTAAGGTGATCGCTTCGGCCAGTGCTTGCGCTTTATGACGTGTTTCAGCATATTCAGTAGCTGGATCACTATCGGCTACGAGACCGGCACCCGCTTGAATATAGGCATGATTACCCTTCATTGTGATGGTGCGAATGGTGATGCAGGTATCCATACTGCCACTAAAGCTAAAATAGCCGACGGCACCCGCATATGGGCCACGGCGATCGGGTTCGAGTTCATCAATAATTTCCATTGCGCGAATCTTAGGAGCTCCACTGACTGTGCCAGCGGGGAAAGTAGCCCGCAGTAAGTCGAACGCATTGAGACCATCACGGATTTTGCCTTCAACATGCGAGACAATGTGCATGACGTGGGAATAGCGTTCAATGACCATCAATTCAGGCACATGGACTGAACCATATTCACAAACGCGGCCCAAGTCATTACGTCCTAAATCAACGAGCATGACATGTTCAGCGCGTTCTTTGGGATCAGACAGTAGATTTTCCTCATGGGCAAGATCTTCTTCGTGCGTTTCGCCACGTGGACGGGTACCCGCAATCGGGCGCACACTGGCAACACCGTCTTCGAGACGAACCATCATTTCTGGAGAAGCCCCGACAATGCTGAAGTCTTCGCCTTCAATTTCTTTGGGGAAATGGAAGAAGAACATATAAGGTGCTGGATTGAGCATCCGTAGAGCACGATAAATAGTGAAGGGATGGGCGGTTGTTTCACAGCTCAAGCGTTGCGAAAGCACAATTTGGAAGGCATCGCCGGCGGCAATATATTCTTTGGCGGCACGGACGGCACTTTCATAATCGTCTTGGGTTCTATTTGAGATTAATTCATTGTGAGCGGCTGGTCCAGCGGATTTCATATCTGGCAAAGTTTGCCGCAAGCGCGTGACAATTTCAGAAATCTGATCAATCGCATCTTGATAGGCGGCTTCAATATCACCTTGATTGTGGGCATTGGCCAGCACAATAATCTGAGTTTTTACATGATCAACAATAATCAGTTTATCGAAAATCATAAATAATGAAGCAGGCAAGCCTGTCGTATCCGGTGCATCTTGCGGAAGGCGTTCAAATTGGCCGACCACATCATAGCCCAAGAAGCCGACTGCACCACCCGTAAAACGGGGTAAATCAGGCAATTGAACAGGATTATATTGAGCTAGGAGATTTTCAATTTCGGCAAGCGCATCATTACCCGGAGCCACCGACGGACGTAAAATGTCGCGGGGGCTCACGCCAATAAAGGAGTAGCGCCCGACTTGTTCGCCACCTTCAACACTTTCGAGCAGGAACGCGGCTTCGTCATCGTTGAATAATTTGAGAAAGGCTGAGACCGGGGTTTCCAGATCAGCAGGCAGAACACGATAAACAGGGACGAGGTCACCTTTTTCAAAAAGAGCAGGCATTTCCTCTAGAGTAGGGTAAAAACGGGTAAAATCCCGTACCACGGTAGGCATGATTCATATGACCTTTCATCTTCATGCAAAATGCAGAATCAAAAAAGCCCTGTCGTTTCCAAGACGAGACAGGGCTTCCCGCGGTGCCACCTGGATTAGATGTAAGGCGCTGTTGCTGATTTGCCAAACATCTCACTTATCTTTGAATAGTTGATTTTTTGAAATTGAACGAAAAATCTATTTATTGGGATGAATAAAACATCACACAATAAAATTTTAGCTACCCAAACGCCGGATAACGGCGGCGAACCCGATTGAAGCTACTTAAATTTTCACCTCAACGACTCCCCGAACCCATTCAATCTGGTGTGGTGTATTGTCTTTTCAGCAACCGACAACTCTCTAGACACCCAAGGCAGATTTACTCTTTCGGATCATGGCCTGTAAAACTATTTAGTTTTAGTCATGTGCGAAATGGTAACAAAGCCCACGCTCCATGTCAACAGATTGACTTAGCTAGTTTCAACAATTGCTCATTTAGAAGTCTAATTGCTGGCTATTTGCGAACAGTGAACATGTGTCAAAACTTTGTTGTGATTGGAAGCGAAAACAAACGAGCCGTCAGGTAAGTAACGGACATTGCCCCAGTGAGGATCTTGGCCAACAGGATATTCATTCAAATAGCGAATTTGCCCGTTGGCCAGACTGACAGCGCCGTCAAAACTCAAAATACCCACACGGTCATCACTCTGAAAGTATAAGAAATTTTGACCTTTTACAGGGTAGAGTCGGACTTCGCTACCTTCCAGCACGCTCAGTTCCTGAACAGTATCAGTTAGATAGTTGTAGCGTAAAATAGTCCCGTCTTCGTTCTTTCTGTAAAAGACTTCTTCGTCTGTCATTGCATAGCCCCAATCGGTTCCGATATTTTTGATATGTTGACCATCGCTTGAAACCAACACGTAGCCTTCATCTGAAAAATAGGTAATCTGGCCATGTTCAATCTGGATTGAGCTTTTAACTTCATGGTTGCTAATATGTTCTTGGGGAAATGGTGGGATGAGTTCAGCACGATACATGCCTGCGGTTGTTGTTTGATACCAAACTGAACTAGGTTCGGTACTCTCGCGAGGCGCGGTAGCTAGCCGAAACCTGCTTAGTTCAGCGGTATCTGCATTCAGATGAATGATGTCATTTTGTCCGGCTAGATCAACAAAATACAATTGGCGACCCGTAAGCGTCGATTCATAGGTATAAATGATGCCGCGTTCGGTGGCTTGCAGATACTTATAATCACCGGGACCTTGTAATGTTATTTCTTGCGAAGCAGAACCATCCAATGGTTGTAGGATTAGAGCATTGGGGTTGCGGTCAAAATAAATCAATCGATCGTCGAAAATTGCATATTGAGGCGCTAAATAGGATGCCGCAATTGCATTCATGGCTAATGCCAGAACTGAGGCGGTGGTTAGATCGACCACAAAAATTGTGTTGTCCTTGCTAAATAGCCATTGAGATTCCGTAATTTTCGCAAGCGGATCGACTGAACCGCGCCCACCCACATTAGGAAATTCTAGATTGACTTGAAACTCCGTTTGGAGATTTAACGCAGTAGTTTTTTGCGGAGCCGTCGGGACAAACAGCCAATCGCCGCGCAGATAAATATAGGCTTGGTAGACATGCTCAAATAACATTTTGTGAGCGTAGGTATGCAGGTCGATTTGTTCAACACTGATGGTTTCGGTTTGTTCATCTTGAGATAGATAAATAAATCTCTCATCACGATAGATTCGAATCTCAGGCACCATCGAATAGTAGATATCAACGTCCGCCAGATAGTGAACAGCATTATCGGTTGTGACGAGCCATAATTTTTCAACATCTTCGCCATGACTTACATATAGCAAGTTGTCATTCGGTAACCGTTGAAATGTACCAAAAATAACGGATTCTTGTTGATTAGGGGGATTGATTAAACTCAATTCACAGGTGATAGGAACCGCTTGAGGCAAAGGTATGACTAGACCTGCACAAATTAGCCAAATGATTACACCACGCCAAATCATCATTTTATGCCTTTCAGTTGTGTTCCAGCGAATAAATTTATCTTACCAAATTTATGAGCCCTTAAACTGGTTGGTTTGTATGTCTCCGTGCGACGTCTCACCTACTGATACTATGCGCAAGTTGCCCTAGAATTGCCGCTAATCGGGCAACAATAGCCCCGCAATCAATTGATCGGGATAGGGCATATCCATATCAGAATAGGCTTGGCGAGCCGCTTGAACATCATAGTCAACATAGTGGTGAGTGACGTCCCATTGGTTGTCTCTAAATTCCAAAACACCCCATTTAGCACGCCAATCATGATCTTGAGGGAAACTAACTGAAGCAATATTGGCAAGGGTATAGTCTCCGATGTGGCGAATATTGGGGACGTGGATATGGCCAAAGGCAATTGTGAGCGCAGTGACATCTTGGAGGAGGGGTAAAACTTCTGAATCGGGTTGTGTTATTTTGCCCATTTCTGCTTGTTGCATAGTCTCTGGCGGCAAAATCACTTGATCAACATCCACCGGATTGGCATGGACAACAAGTAAATCATGCTCAGTCTTTTCATCAGGCGCTAGGCGGATTTCAAAAGGAAGGGATTGTAGATAAGCTAGCCCATCAGGCCCAATTTGAGTCCGCGTCCAATCGATGCGGGCATATCTCATTTGCCAAAGTTGTTGAGTGTTTGCATCCCAATCTTCTGAACGCGGGGGTGGGTCAATGGCAATTAAGTCGGTGTTGCCATGCACACCTCGAATATTATTGGCCTTGAGGAGATCAACGCAATCTTTAGGGTTAGCGCCACCCAAAACCAAATCGCCCGCAAATAATATTTGATCAAAAGGGCCATTTTTTTGAATAGCTGAGAGAACAGCTTCAAACGCATGAATATTGCCATGGACATCTGAAAAAATAGCGATACGCATTGATCAATCTCCCTAGACTCAGCGCAAGCATATATTTCTAGGGTAGCATGGTTGCTCAATATAAGTTGCGTAAAAAATTAATAAACACAGGCGCATCAGAAAATACGACCTGTGTTTAAGCGAGTTTCATTGTTGATAAAAATATGTCCATGGCTAATCCCAGTTGAACACATAACGATCACTGGCAGGAACACGTACCAGACCGTAATGAATGACAGCTTCACAATCTAGTAGCATTTTATTGGTCAACACACACTGAACCTGATAGTGTGCGCCTTGATGCCATAGAGCATAATAAACGATGACTTCAGATTCTCGCTCAAAGCGCAGAACCTCTCGGTCAGGGTTGGGCGGTTCGCCTTGCACAGCTTTGAAATATTGATGATTAGCGGTTTTAGATTGCGTTTGTAGGTCGGTTGAATGGGTAATTAGGCGAAGCGCGACGAATGATATAACCAGAGCGAGTATGAAGTAGCGACTGAAGATACGCATAATGCCACCTCTACGTCTAATAAGATAAACAGGTCTTAAAAACATAAAGGTGGCAATTGTTTTCGGTGAATATTTAATTGTAAATCAATTATGTCTACAGTTTATAATGAGTTTGTCCTCAAAATCAAGCAGATTTACAAATTTTGACAGGTCCTCAACAATCGCTCAATTAACGGGAGAGTTGAGCCATGAGTTGACGGAAGCCTTTTTTATAATCGGAATGTAAATCAAAACGCGGACGACTGCGCAAATCATCGGGCGGATCAATATTTTCAGCTAAGGCTACAATCACGGGCTTGCGCTGGTCACGGAAATAGCGCCATGATTCCTCAACATTTTCAGAGTTGATTGCGGCAGAAGAAATTACGACTACCATTTTCTTACACTGAACCAAGGCTGGATGAACACCACCGGCCCAGTTGACGTCTTCCACAGTGGCCTCCGTATCAGACCAAGTTGCGATACCAAATGTATCTAGATCTTTGGCAATACGTTCAACCAAGTCGCTATCCGCAGGTGCGCCGACGACATATGTGGCCGCTTCAATCTTAATCTTGGCGGCTTTGGTTTTGCGAATGCCGCTATTATCAACAACTTGAACGGCTTCAGGTTGTTTGAGTTTGTCGTGGGCATCGGTTTTACCCATGCGATAAACGGTGCCGCCGCACATTGGACAGGTGCCGCGCGTACCGGGTCGTCCTTGGCTTGTCCAAACAGCTTGTGGATTTTCAATTTCGACTTTATCGCGGCAAGACATGCAGTACCCTTCAATGGGTTCATCTTCCCATTCGTCCATGTCATCAGTCGGGGGCACAGAATGCAAATTTCCGCTCATTTACTCATTCCTTTGCGTTGTTTAGACAAAATGTACTGAGTTTTAATAGCTTAACATATCCTTTATTATATTGACTAGTTTTGAAAGCGAAGTTTAAGGTTTCTTGGGTTGAGGAATTTTGTAAAAAATTGCGGGGTCATTCTGTCAAAATATTTATAACCTTAATTGCTAGAGAATAGAATTTGAAAAAGTCAAAGCAGCTAAGGAAGCTAGTACTTTAACAGCTAGACCAGCATTGGTGCGTGCATGGAGACGTTGCAGTCCCATTTTCTCAAGTTGGCTATTGAGTGTTTCAATAGCAGACCGATGCCGTCGAATAAGACGGGCCTCCGTGGGACTATTGTTGGGCATGTTTTTACGTGCTTTAGCAACTAGATAAATGCCACCATAGACATACGCTAAAATTTGCTCATGGGCACTGATATAGCCTTTATCCGCCACGACTTTGCTACCCCACTTCAGAGGTGCTAGCAAAGCCTGAAGCGGGACTAATTCGTCCCATTTAGCCGGCAAAAGTTCAAAAGCAACGGGTACGCCAAACTGATCACAGACCAAATGGAGTTGCCAGCCAAAATAATGTTCCCGTTTGCTAGCACAGTAACCGTGATAGGCTAAACCTTGCACTTTTTTACAGCGCTTAGCGCGGACGAACTTGCAAACCGGAATGGGCATCGTATCAATGACAAATATTTCACCGTAGGCGAAAACTTCACCCAAGATTTGCGTCACATGCCAGAGCCAGTGGGCAAGTGCATGTAAGCGTCGATTAAAGCGTGAGACACTACAAGCCTTGATGTAGCCTAAGCGGACCATCATACAGACCGCGCGCTCATGGTGATTTTGAAAGTATTTGGCTGCTACAATGGCAATGGTCATTATTTCTGCCGCTTTCACTTGCGCTCGTACATCATCTTGGTAATTCATCGCGCCTAAGAGTTCATCAATGATGACATAAACCGGTACAATATAGTCGTCGTTCATGTGAGTTTCCCGTTGAATTTTGTCTGACAACTCTATTCTAACGGGTTCTCCATGAACGATTTCAACTAGCAATCAAGGTTTTATATGGTGTGTCATGAATATTTTTAATAGTTTGAAGTTTTTGTGGAAATCTTACACCCATCATCCCTACTATATGCCTTAGTTTGACTGTACAATACTCTTATCAGAAAAGTTTTATAAGAATTTCATCAGACTCGCCTTTAATTTTTTGAATATTTATTAAACTTATTGACAGCCTTTTGTATCGCGTGTTATACTCCGCTTAAACCTTTTATTAATGCGGTTTTTATTGCATAATAATTCTTCTTGCGAGCTTGTAATTTACACAATTTTTTGAATTTGCTCAGGAGGATATACGTCCATTATGGGTGCAACCCTTGAAATCCGAAATCTTCACGTCAACATTAACGACACACCGATTCTGCGTGGAGTTGATCTAACCATTAATCAAGGCGAAACTCACGCTTTGATGGGTCCCAACGGTTCTGGTAAAAGCACATTGGCTTATGCTTTGATGGGACATCCCGATTACGAAGTTGTTGAAGGTGAAGCTTTCTTTGAAGGCGAAAATATTCTTGAACTTGAAGCAGATGAACGCAGTCGTTTAGGTCTGTTTTTGGCATTCCAATACCCAGTATCCGTACCGGGTGTAACTGTTGCTAACTTCTTGCGCAGTGCCATTAATTCACGGCGTAAAGCTGAAGACCCTGATGATGCCGGAATCAGCATTCCTGAATTCCGCCGTTTGCTGAAGTCCAAGATGGACTTTTTGAATGTTGATCACGCTTTTGCCGGTCGCTACTTGAACGAAGGCTTCTCTGGTGGTGAAAAGAAGCGTAATGAAATTTTGCAATTGGCTACCCTTGAACCCCGTATTGCCATTCTTGACGAAACCGACTCCGGTCTCGATATTGATGCGTTGCGGATTGTGGCCGATGGCGTTAATAAATTGAAGGGTCCAGATTTGGGCGTTTTGATTATTACCCACTACAAGCGGATGCTTGATTATCTTTCCCCCGAACATGTTCATTTGATGATGAATGGCCGTATCGTGGAAAGTGGTGGTCCTGAATTAGCCCAACAAATTGAAGATGAAGGCTATCGTCCCTTCTTCGACAAATATGGTTTGGAAGTCACCGAAGAATATCGTTAAGGAGCTAGGCAACTATGCCAAAAGAATTAACTGCTGAAGAAAATCAGCTTAGAGATATTAATGACGAATATCTAGAGAAATACGGCTTCCAAGACCCTGAACATTTCTATTCTATTAAGGCAGAGATGGGTTTAAGCGAAGATATCGTACGCTGGATTAGTGCGCTGAAAGAAGAGCCCGAATGGATGCTCGAATTCCGCTTGAAAGCGTATCACGAATTTCGCAAGAAACCGATGCCCGATTGGGGTGCCTCATTAGACGGCATTGATTTTGAAAAGATTCGCTATTTTGTGCGTGCCGCTGACCGTCAAAGTACGGACTGGAACGACGTTCCTGAAGATATTAAGCGTACATTTGATAAGTTGGGTATTCCCGAAGCTGAACGCCAATTTTTGAGCGGTGTCGGGGCTCAATATGAATCAGAAGTTGTCTATCACAAGATTCGTGAAGACCTTGAACGCCAAGGTGTGCTGTTCCTTGATATGGATTCTGGTCTCCGCGAACACCCTGAAATTGTTAAAGAATATTTCGGCACAATCATTCCCTACACCGACAACAAATTTGCCGCTTTGAATAGCGCCGTTTGGTCCGGTGGGAGCTTCATTTATGTACCACCCGGTGTTCACGTTGAAATGCCGCTTCAAGCTTATTTCCGCATTAACACGGAAAACATGGGGCAATTTGAACGCACCTTGATTATTGTGGACGAAGGTGCCTTTGTTCACTACGTTGAAGGTTGTACAGCGCCAGTTTATTCCACAGCTAGCCTCCACAGTGCGGTGGTTGAAATCATCGTCAAGAAGGGTGGCCGAGCACGTTATACCACCATCCAAAACTGGGCAGGTAATATTTACAACCTCGTTACCAAGCGCGCCGTAGCTTATCAAGACGCGACGATGGAATGGGTTGATGCCAATCTTGGTTCCAAGGTCACCATGAAGTACCCAGCAGTTTATTTGATGGAACCGGGTGCGCACGGTGAAGTTTTGAGTGTCGCCTTTGCCGGTGATGATCAACACCAAGATACGGGTGGCAAGATTGTGCATGTGGCTGAAAACACCACCAGCAATATTGTTAGCAAATCCATTTCTAAGGGAACCGGACGCAGTAGCTACCGTGGTTTGATGAAGATTCATCAAGGCGCGACAGGTGTCCGCAGTAATGTTGTCTGTGATGCATTATTGCTTGATCATGCAAGTCGCTCCGACACCTATCCCTATATTGAAATTGAAGAAGATGATGTCACAGTTGGGCACGAAGCCAGTGTGAGCAAAGTCGGTGAAGAACAACTCTTCTACCTGATGAGCCGTGGCTTGAGCGAAGCTGAAGCAAATGCCATGATTGTAAATGGCTTTATTGAACCGCTGGCCAAAGAATTGCCGGTTGAGTTCAGTATTGAGCTGCGCCGCCTGATTGAGATTCAACTTGAAGGTTCCGTAGGTTAAGGAACCGCTAGTTAAGCATTCCCTCCCAATCCCCTGATACCCTCCCCTTGTGGGAGGTAAATCCCTGATACGCCTCCTCTCGCTCTGGCGGGAGGAGGTCGGGATTGGGGTCAATAATTGAGAACATAAATCTGCAAAATCTTTGGAGAAAAAATATCCGTGACCACAGCACCTACTATTCGCCGTCGCCGCGAATTTGTTGCCCCGCCATTTAGTTGGGAACAAGTTCAAGAACGGGCGACTGCTTTGAATGAACCTGAATGGTTGGTCGATATGCGCCGTGCCGCATGGGAACTCTATGAATCCATGCCGATGCCGACCATTAATGATGAAGCGTGGCGACGCACTGATTACAGCCATATTAATTGGGACTCCGCTGGCCCACTCGCCGCTTCAACCAATCCCGTTTTAGAGAATATTCCGACCCAACACTTGGAACCCTTGATCGGTGAAGAACAAGGTGGCCTGATTGCGTGGGTTGATAACCACCTTGTTCATAATGAGCTCAATCAACGTATCGCTGAACAAGGCGTTATTTTCACTGATTTGCACACGGCTGTGCATGAATATCCGGAACTTGTGCAAAAGCATCTCTTCCAAAAAGCGGTTAAGGCCGATGAAGGTAAATTTGCCGCTTTACATGTTGCCGCTTGGACTTACGGCTTATTTATCTATGTGCCACGCGGTGTTCATGTTGAACTGCCCTTGCACAGTATTTTCTTCCAAAACAATGAAGGTGCCTCTTTAGGGCATGTTTTAGTTGTTGTTGAAGAAAACGCCTCAGCCACTGTTGCTCAAGAATATATTTCCCCTGAAGGCGACTTACATGCGAGTTATATTGGTGGCACCGAATTACTAGTCGGGCGCAACGCCAACTTGCGTTATGTAGGTTTGCAAAACTGGGGCCACAATCTCTATGAATTCAGTTATGGTCGGGGCCATGTCGGTCGTGATGGTCAATTGGACTGGGTTGTGGGCAGTATGGGTTCCAAACTCACCAAGAAATTCATGCAAATTGCTTTGGATGAACCCGGTGCATGGGGCCGGATGAGTGGTATGTTCTTCGCGAACGAAAACCAATTACTCGACCATGACACCTTCCAATTGCATAATGCGCCCAATACCACCAGCGACTTGCTCTTTAAGTCCGCTCTCACCGACAATGCCCGCAGTGTCTGGCGCGGTATGATTAAGGTGATGCCCGGTGCACAATTGACCGATGGTTTCCAAGCTAATCGCAACATGATTTTGAGCGATCATGCCCGTGCTGATAGTATTCCGGGGTTGGAAATTGAAGCGGATGATGTCCGCTGTACCCATGCCGCGACGGTTGGTCAAATGGAACCCGAATACATTTTCTATTTGATGGCGCGTGGTATTCCTCGTAAAGAAGCCGAACGTCTCTTCGTAAATGGTTATTTCCAGGATGTTTTGGAACGTATTCCATTCGAAGAAGTGCAACATCGTCTCTTGACTGATGTTGACCGCAAATTGCTTGGCAAATAACGTCAGAAACTTTGAGGGGCGGGTGAAGTCGGCGAAGCCGGATGAGGTCGCCCTTTTTTACGTCACAGATTAGCATGAGGAAGTAGGAGATTAGACTGATGAGTGATTATGCTCGGCCAGAAGCTCTGGTCAGTACCGATTGGGTAGCCGAACACTTAAATGACCCCAATGTACGGATTGTTGAATCCAATGAAGATCCGCTTTTATATGCATCTAAACACATTCCCGGTGCAGTGCAAATTGACTGGGTTGAAGACTTAAACGATCAAGTCCGCCGTGATTATTTGGGTAAAGAAGCATTTGAAGCCTTAATGTCACGCAATGGCATTAGTAACGACACGATGGTTGTTTTCTATGGAGACAAAAACAACTGGTGGGCATGCTATGCATTCTGGGTATTCCAACTTTTCGGTCACGCCAATGCCGCTGTGATGAATGGTGGTCGCGCCAAGTGGGAAGCCGAAGGTCGCGACATGACCCGTGAAGTACCTAAATATGATACTGTCACATATTCAGCCCAAGCACGGACTGATTACAAGCATCGTGCTTTCCGTCATCAAGTGTTAGATCAAGTCAACATGAATGGTCCGTTGATTGATGTTCGCAGTCCCGGTGAATTCAGCGGTGAACTGATGCATATGCCTGATTATCCTCAAGAAGGTGTTTTGCGCGGTGGCCATATTCCTGGTGCCAAGAATATTCCGTGGAGCAAAGCCGCTAATGAAGATGGCACCTTCAAGAGTGTCGTTGATTTGAAAACACTCTATGAAGAAGGTAATGGTTATAATCCTGACCAAAGCATCATCACCTATTGCCGGATTGGTGAACGTTCCGCTCATACTTGGTTCGTTTTAACCTATTTGTTGGGTTATCCCAGTGTCCGCAATTATGACGGCAGTTGGACTGAATGGGGCAACAGTGTCGGTGTCCCTATCGAGAAGTAGCTCAATCTTTGACATTTTGATTGGAAAAATAATGGGACGGTGCGCAATTTCATCGTCCCTTTTTGTTAAAATTGAGGTAAGCTACAAAAACCTATCTGTAAAATCTATTTTCTTTGTTATGATGGGCACTATACCATTCATCTTAAGGGCAAGAAGCCTAAAAGGAAAATAACCCCCCATGAGCGATTTAAGTGCAAAAATCTTCGACATTACTGAAAATATTCGTTATGTAGCCATCTACAAAAATGGCAAACTTGTTATCAAACAACGTGATGACTTGGTGAATGTGACTGATTTGGAATCAGACCATTATGAAGAATTATTAGTTAACCCCACCTTGCTCACTTTGCTTACACAACGCGGGAATATTGATTGTGGTGGCTTGGAATATACGCTGATTTGCTATCGTAATTTTTATCAATTTGTGGCGAATCTAGCTAATGGCCATATTTCCGTTGCGATTGAGCGCGATGCTAATCCGATGGATTATGTTGCCCAACTGACAGAACTTATTGCTAACAACTAGCCGATATTAAGAGGATTTGAGATGTTATTTATTTTCTTTGGTATGCGCAGTCGCTTTAAAAAGATTGATGAAGGGGAATTTTTCTGTCCCTATGAAAATACCCAACGTCATTATCATCGCAAAAAAGCGGCACAATGGTTCACCCTCTATTTCATCCCGATTTTTCCTATTCGGCAATTAGGTGAAGTGGTTGAGTGTCAATCCTGTGGACGAGCTTTCGATACCAAAGTTTTAACCCTCAAACCGCAAACAACACAGGCACAGCAAGCCCGCCCTCAGCCCGTAAATTTGATGAATAACATGGCCACCTATCTGCAAAAAGGGATGCCCATTGAATATTTGGTGCGCGATTTAACAGCCACCGGATTAGATCGTGATTTGGTGCTTAAAATGGTCGATGATGCGATTGGCCCCGGCCGAGTACATTGCGCATCCTGTGGATTGAGCTATGCACCCAATATCACAACCTGTCCTGAATGCGGGCAACCGGTGTATTAACTTGAAACAAAAACTATAGTGTAAAGGTAGCTAAATGTCTGATTTAAGCCAATATCCTGAAAAACTCCGCGAGATTATGGAAATCTTTGACGAAGTCTCTGAATCTGAGCGAATTGAAGTTTTGCTCGATTATAGTGACCGTTTCGTGGAAGTTCCGGAAGCGCTCGCGGTACGGCCTTTTCCTGAAGAAAATCGGGTGCAACGATGCGAATCTGAAGCGTATGTATTCACCGAACCTTTGAGTGAAGGCAATGCTCTGAAATTTCATTTTGCGGTAGAAAATCCGCAAGGCGTTTCGGCAAGAGCACTTGGCGCAATTCTGCAAGAGAGTTTATCGGGTGGTTCAGTTGCGGATATTTTGAGCGTACCAGAAGATATTGTCATCAAAATGTTTGGCAAGCGCATCTCAATGGGTAAAGGCGAAGGTCTGATGGGCATGGTTTCCTTGCTCAAATATTATGCCAAGCAAGCTATCAAAGAACAGAATTAACATTGAAGGAAGTTTTGTGTGAGTGAAGTAAATACCCAGCCCTTGGATGTGGCTAAAATTCGGGAAGATTTTCCGATTCTGCAACAAGAAGTACATCCCGGCAAACCGCTCGTTTTTCTGGACAGTGCCGCGAGTAGCCAAAAACCGCGTCAAGTGGTTGAGGCTTTGGCAGATTATTATTATACAAGTCATGCGAATGTGCATCGCGGCGTGCATACGTTGAGTGAACGGGCAACGGAAGCCTATGAAGGGGCACGCGATAAAGTTCAGAACTTTATCAATGCCGCCCACCGTGAAGAAGTTGTCTATACACGGAACACCACCGAGAGTATGAATCTGATTGTGCAAACCTGGGGTCGAGCTAATTTAGGTCCCGGTGATGTTGTGGTTATCAGCATCATGGAACACCATTCCAATATTGTGCCGTGGCAAATTCTGCAAGAAGAAAAAGGCTTCGAGATTAAGTTTATCCCCTTAACTGAGGGTAAAATGCTCGATATGGATGTCTATCGGCAATATTTAGCCGAGGGCAACGTCAAAGCCGTGAGTATTGTACATGTAAGCAATGTGCTGGGCACGATTAATCCGCTCAAGGAGATTATTGCGCTGGCGCACGATGCCGGTGCCATTGCAATTGGGGATGGTGCGCAAAGTGTGCCGCATATGCCAATTGATGTGCAAGCACTGGATGTAGACTTATATGCGTTTAGTGGACATAAGATGTGTGGCCCGACTGGAATTGGGATTTTATACGGTAAGCAAGCCATCTTAGAGGCCATGCCGCCTTTCTTAGGTGGGGGCGACATGATTCGGGCCGTTAGCACGGATGGTAGCCGCTGGAATGAGTTACCCTACAAATTTGAAGCAGGGACGCCGGCCATTGCCGAAGCCATTGGAATCGGTGCGGCGGTGGATTATCTTTCTAGTATTGGGATGGAAGCCATTCATGCACATGAGCAAATGTTGAGTGATTATGTGCATGAACGTTTGGCTGAAATTCCCGGCCTAACGACCTATAATCCAGATGCACCCCATCGGAGTGGTGTGGCCACATTTACCCTACCCGAAGCGCATGCCCACGATATCGCGCAGATTTTAGATGGACAAGGCGTTGCCGTGCGGGCGGGTCATCATTGTGCGATGCCTTTACACAAAGAACATTTCTGTATTCCGGCAACCTCACGGGCGAGTTTCTATTTGTACAACACCCGCGAAGAAATTGATAAACTTGTCGAAGCGATTTATGTTGTGAAGCATATGTTCAACCGCTAAATACAACCATCATGTGAATTTAAAAAGCACAGTCATTTTGAGTCTGTGCTTTTTTATTTTCCTACTCAACAATGACGACCCAGTGACGCTAAGCAACTATCATTCTACTGCTCTCATGGAAAATTTAGTTCTATGCTACAGTGAATATGGGGGCAAGGTAGAAGGGATTTTTGTATGCGACTAGGGAGATTAATTCTGGTGTTGCTAATCTGCACCATGATCTTCAGTGGTTTTCGCCGAACTCAGTTAACTAGACCAGTCGCCAAGGCGCAAACTAGCAACGAGATACGATATGGTCTTGTTTATAAGGCAGGTGGGCGTGTTTATTTAGCTAAGTTGTTCATGGATAATACATGGCAAGTTGATGCCTTACCCGGCTATTTACACTTTAGTATGTATGATGCACGGTTACCTTTTGGTCAATATGATGTGTTTACCGTTGCACCACGCTGGATGGCTGATGGCCGTTTATTGGCGACGGGTGTCGCGTCCGATTTACCAGATGATAGTAATCTGCGCGCGATTTATCTGTATGAAATTGATATCGTAACCGCGCAGGTACACCCTCTGGTTGAAGGTTCTATTATTGACGAGGAAACCCTCGACGGTCATTACGAAGCTCTTGATATTCGAGGACTGTCGGATGATGGTCAGTATTTAATGGTCAACGCCGCTTTTCGGTATACTACCCACATTGTTAATTTACAGTCAGGTGTTTCACAAGATTTTAATGAGCAGGGTATGCGCTTGATTAGGTGGCAAGATAAGCAGATTTATTTATATGCTATCGAACACTCAGGCTCATCGGCTTACCTAGCCAATATGGAAACCGGCGAAATCGTAGCTGATTTGTTGGCAAAATTTACCGATATTGGGCAATCGGATCTCGCTTTTGGCGGATATCCCGTTGGTGATGGTCGTTGGATCTTCGCGTATCCTTATTTTCTAGAAGATGCGCACATCTGGCTTTATGACTCAACCCGTGACAGTTTAGTATCACTTGCGGAAGGCTATGCTCCCAAAATCAATGAAACCCAGAATCAGGTAGCGTTCTTGTATTCAAATGTAGATGGGGTTGGCCTTCTTGATCTGGATACGGGTGAAGTCCTTGAATTTGAAGCAAGTTTAGACCCTAAGCCGTCTCTTTATGCAAATTCCTATTTTGATGCCCATACACCTTTCTACTCAAATTTAGGTCCTAAAACTCCGCTTTATTATTGGGAAGGTGATAACTTGTTCTACTGGGACATTGTGAACAATAAAGAGGAGCTAACCATTACTCAAATGAAGTGGACGGGTCAAGCATTGGTAGAAACCCTTGTTTATGCAGGCCCACCTGCGCCCTACCTGATCCATCCGAGTGGAGATTTTGTGCTTATTCAAAACGAAGATCAGCTAGCACTCACGCTCTATACACCCGATGGTACCCAAGTTGCTTTAAATGATGTTTTAGGGGTGAAAACTATTCGTTATCTTGATGATGAAAGGTGGCCACGCTTCAGTGAAAAAGGCGCGTGGTTATTTCTCGACGTGACAGATGAAGATAATATCCACCATAAATTAGTCTATAATTGGCGAACGAATCTTCGTTATGAAATCCCAAGAGGCTCAGTATTTCAATATTCTAAGTACGGTAATATGTCACCTGATGAGAGCTGGCTACTCATCCAAGTTTGTGCAGATGATGTGAATAAAGCCGGGTGTGGCTCTTATAAATTATTAGCTATTCACCCCGAATCTGGAACAGAAGTTGTTTTAGCGGAAAAAGACCTTTTGGATAATTCTATGCATTCAACTCATCAGGTTCTTCTGTGGTCACCGGTATTGAGCAATCCATAATTATTGCAAAAAAAATCAGAAACAGGAGCTATTCCTACTCAACGATGACGACCCTGTGACGCTCAGCAACTATCGTCCTACTGTCGTCATGAGAAATTAAGTTCTATGCTACAGTTAACGTATTCGTCGCTGATCAGAAGGGAATTTGCTATGCGTGTTGGACGTGTAATCATTGGCGGGATAGTATGTTTATTGATCACATTAGCAAGTTTTGGACAAACAGGGTTCAAGGCATCATCTGCACAGGCCCAAACTGACCCTGAAGTACAGTATGGCTTGATATTCCAAACAAATGAACATATTTATTTAGCCAAGTTGCGAACAGATAATACATGGCAAGTTGACTCGCTCCCCGATTATTTGCTTTTTGGCCAATATGACGTGTTTATGATCACGCCCCAATGGCTGGATGATGGTCGTTTAATAGCCGCGGGTGTTGCGCCAGATTTGACCGCAGACGTTGCAGATATCCACGGCACGTATCTCTACCAAATTGATATTGCCAGCGCCGCGCCGCAACTTGTCCGCGAAGATTCGGTGATTGATGAGGAATCTATCGCTTATACGGAGGCACTTGTTATCCAAGGCATGTCTGACGATGGCAATTATTTATTGGTGAATACGGCTTTGCAATACACCTCGCATGTGATCAATCTCGGCTCGGGTCAGGTCCAAAATTTTGAAGCGATGGGAACTTTTATCAGTGCATGGCAAGATCATCAAGTGTATTTAATCAGCTATATGGAAGAAACAGCCATTTTGGTTGATATGGAATCGGGTGAAACGCTTGTCGATTTTCGGGAACGCTTTGCGGAGATTGATGAAGATGCCTTGGCGTATGAAAGTTATCCGATTGGGGATGGGCGCTGGTTATTTGCGTATCCTTATGCTGTCGGTGATACCAAGATTTTTCTATATGATCTACAAAGTGATAGTTTAACAGAACTTGCGGCAGGTCATTCAATTAAAATCAGCCCTGATTACGTAAAAGTGGCTTTCCT
Organism: Anaerolineae bacterium; assembly: GCA_050303635.1. Taxonomy (GTDB): domain Bacteria; phylum Chloroflexota; class Anaerolineae; order Aggregatilineales; family J027; genus JAKEEQ01. The sequence continues at coordinate 35,396 of JBNLCD010000001.1, read as the reverse complement.
TAGCGACAATAATATGGGTGTTATTGATCTCACGTCATTAAGCGTGGTCAGTTTTGAAGCCCATATAGATGAGCAGAATCCAGTTTACTATTTTGAAGGCGATACCCTGATCTATTGGAATGTCCAAAAAGGTGATAATGAATTCTCGGTTTCGCGCTGGCATTGGACTGGTCAAACCCTTTTGGATGAACCTGTTTATCGCAATCTAACAACACCCTATCTTATTGAGCCAAATGGTCAATTTATGTTGGTGAGCGATCAAGATGAAACATCGCTTGATCTTTATACACCGGAGGGTGAGCATCTTTCCCTCAATACAGCTTTAGATGCCAGAACAGTACATTATTTGGATGATGCCCGTTGGCCACGTTTTAGCGAAAATGGCACATGGTTATTTCTCTATGCTGAATATGCAGATGGTACATTCCAAAATCTAGCGTATAACTGGCAAACCGGAGTGAGTTATGAATTTCTATCCGATGAATCGTTCAGGGGGTATTGGTACGGGAATGCCGCGCCTGATGAAAGCTGGTTCCTTGTGCAGGTTTGTACTGAGGATGTATACAATCTGGCTTGTCGACCAGATAGATTGTTAGCGATTCATCCCGACTCGGGTACAGAAGTTGTATTGACCGAAGAGCCACTCTACGATAATTTTCATTATTCGAATGACCAAGTTTTGCTGTGGTCGCCGTTGTTGAGAAAGTAAGTTAGGCTGGGCTGAACGTATATTCAGTTCGTAATCCAAATATAAAACCTAGAAAGGCATAAATCTTTGGCGATTTATGTCTTTTGCTTTATAAAAACTTAACATCCGCTAGATAAAATATATAAAAATAGGAAAAACAGCCCATTTTCGAAATTTTATTTGGTGCTAAAATGCGAAATAATTCCTATTCATTAAATTTTCAATTCAAGGAGCAAGATATGTCAGTGTGGGTACGTTCGGTTTTGATCGCCCTTATCATGGTGAGCTTTGTATTAACTGGAAATCAATTGACTCAAGCTCAAGATGGTGGCGAGGAAATGATGTCAGTTGAGATACCTTTTGTTGCAATGGTTGGTGACGAAATGGCCATGTGCGGCATGGAATATTCCGCTATCGGCCTTGGTGAAAATGCGATTAGTATTACTGATTTTCGTTTTTATGTCTCCAATATTAATTTCTTGACCGCCGATGGTGAAGCCGTACCACTCCAACTCGAGCAAGATGCTATCTGGCAATATGCCAATGTGGCTTTGCTTGATTTTGAAGATGGTACCGCCGGATGTGATGCCAGCGGTAATGCCGCGCTCAATGGGACGTTACGTGGTCAATTGCCCGTAGGGGATTATGTGGGCTTGCAATTTGATATGGGGGTGCCATTCGAACTCAATCACCTCAATACAGCGACTGCTCCTGCCCCCTTAAATAGTCCATCCATGTGGTGGAACTGGGCGGGTGGTTATAAGTTTATCCGCATTGATACGATGGTTGATACTGATTTGGCATGGCTTATCCATATTGGAAGCACGGCGTGCGAATCTCCAGACTCAACTACGCCGCCAACTGAACGGTGTGGCCGTCCCAATATCACCACCATTACCTTTGATGAATTTGGGGAAGGCGATGTTGTCGTCGCTGATTTAGGTCTATTTTTCTCGACCATTGATTTGAATGAGAATACGGTTTCACCCCCCGGTTGTATGTCAGGCTTTGATGACCCAGATTGTCCAGCAACATTTGCGAGTTTTGGTCTGGATATGGAAACAGGTGCTTGTTTAGACGGTGATTGTATGAATCAACACTTTTTCCGTTTGGCGAGTGTGGATGATGTGACCATGGTTGAAACTGTGGACATGACCGATGAAATGAACATGGATGGTGATATGGACATGGACCACAGTGAACACGATGAGAGCAATATGGATGAAATGCACCACGACTAGACTCCGCCAACGCGAATAGTCTTCAAACCCTACATCTAGATTGCTAGAATAAATGCCGCTGAGTTGTTCATCATGAAACAGTTCAGCGGTTTACCTCAATAACCAGAGATAAGTTGTAAATTATGAAATTCCTTAGTTCTATGCGTTATCGCCTGATATTTAGCATTATTTTGGTCGGCTTATTGGTAGCCAGCTATGTTTTGGCGACGCGTACTAACGATGAAGAAGACAGTCCAACATCAGACTCGACCCCGGCGGATGCGAATCACATGCAGGTCAATATTAGTGCGGTTTACATGAGCATTATCAATAGCGGAAGTGCGCCGCAAAAATTGGCTTCGGCTTCTGTCGAGAATGTTGATTTGGTGAGTTTGTATCGTAATCCTAGTTTAGAAACCGATGAAGCGGGTCTAACACTCAATCCACATGTACAAGTTGAAATGACATCTGGAACATTATTTTTGATGTTGTACGGTGTGCAGAACGATCTGGAAATAGGTAACAGGGTAGCCGTTACCTTGCGTTTTGAGTCGGGCGACGCAATCACATTGGATGTACCCGTTCAATTTGATGCTGGTTCGGGGCGGAATGTGCAAGTCATTGATACATTTCAAGTTATCAATGCGTATGCTGTGCCAACGAGTTTTGGGACATTAGACGATAATGCAGTAGCAGGAAGCTTTGATTGGAATTTACCAGCGGGTTTCCCATTGCCGATTGTGCCTAGCCATAATCCCATGACAGAAGAAAAATTCCAATTGGGGCGCTATTTATTTTATGATGCGCGGTTATCAGGGAATGGCACGCAATCTTGTTCAACTTGCCATCTCCAAGCACGTGCTTTTACGGATGGCTTAACAGTGGCGGTGGGTTCAACAGGGGAATTCCATCCCCGGAACTCGCAATCACTGGTGAATGTGGCCTATAACCCTACCTATACATGGGCGAATCCAACATTAACGCATATTGAACGGCAAGTCTTGATTCCCATGTTTGGGGAATTCCCAATTGAATTGGGAATGACAGGTTCTGAAGATGAAATACTCAACCGTTTCCGTGAGGATGAGCGCTATCAAGAGATGTTTGCAGTTGCTTTCCCTGACAATGAAGATCCCTTCACCATTGGGAATATGCAATATGCACTGGCAACCTTTGTGCGTGGCTTAATCTCAGCGAATTCGCCGTATGATCAATATGTGTTTGAGGGCGACAAATCTGCCTTGTCGGAATCAGCTATTCGGGGCATGGATTTGTTCTTTGGGGAACGGTTTGAATGTCATCATTGTCATGGTGGGTTCAATTTCAGTGACTCAACAGTCCACGCGGCTTCAGTATTTATCGAAACGCCTTTCCACAATACGGGTTTGTATAATATTGATGGTGAAGGTGGTTTCCCAACCAATAATCGCGGTGTGTTTGAAATTACAGGCGAGCCAAGTGATATGGGCCGCTTTCGCGCACAAAGTTTACGCAATATTGCGTTGACCGGGCCGTATATGCATGATGGCAGTATTAAAACGTTGGAAGAAGTCATTCGTTTTTATGCGGATGGTGGGCGCGTCATTGAAGACGGTGACAATGCCGGAGACGGACGCACCAACCCGTATAAGAGTGGTTTTGTGCCGGGATTTGATATTACTGACCAAGAAGTTGATGATTTGGTCAATTTCTTGGAAAGCCTAACGGATGAATCAGTGTTAACCAATCCACGCTTTGGTGATCCATTCCAAGAAGAATAGACTAGCCTTACCGCAATTTAGAGATTGAAAAACTGCTGATCAGGCAAGATCAGCAGTTTTTCGCTTTGTCTTAAATAGCGATCACAGGTTGACAAAACCAGTCTTTAACCGATAGAATAACTTTGTTAGGTAAACCTAAAATGAAAGTTATTCTATATGAAAATAAATCGCCGCAATTTTATGCTAGGTACCGTTGGGACAGGGCTTGCGGCCTTTGTCACACGACTTTTGCCGCCGGTGGAAGAACCCACGCCTCAGCAAGATTCGGGCACAACCTATAAACATGCAGGCCATGCCGGGGATGTCTTTGGCGTGATGGGGACTGTTGACCATGAGCGGAATGGATTTCATCCATCGCAAATTCTGACCGACTTCAATTATGGGGATAATGTTTACGAAGAAGACGGTCAAACCGTCCGCGAATATTATTTCGTGGCTATTGATAAAGAAGTTGAAATTGCACCGGGTGTTTTCTTCCCCGCGTGGACGTATAACGGTCAAATTCCCGGACCCACCATTCGCTGTACAGAAGGCGATAAAATTCGTCTTAATTTTGTGAATGCAGGATCGCATCCACACACCATTCATTTTCACGGGATTCATTCAGCCGTTATGGATGGGGTGCCAGCCATGCCGGGGATGCCGTATGAGATGACAGGTCCCGGTATGATTCAACCCGGGGACTCCTTCACGTATGAATTTGATGCAGAACCATTTGGCTGTCATCTATATCATTGCCATGCTATCCCGCTTAAACGGCATGTTCATAAGGGGCTTTATGGCGCTTTTATTGTTGATCCTAAAGAAGGTCGACCGGAAGCGAAAGAGTTGGTCATGGTCATGAATGGCTTTGATACCAATTTTGATAATGGTAATGATGTTTATGCCGTTAATTCAATTGCCTTTGCCTATGTGGAAAACCCTATTCAACTCAAAGTGAATGAATTGGTGCGGGTTTATTTGATCAATATCACAGAATTTGATCTCATCAATTCGATGCATATTCATGCAGAGTTTTTTGATTATTATGATCATGGAACTACGCTTGAACCCACCTCCAAAACAATCGACACGGTTATGCAATGTCAGGCCCAACGCGGCATTCTGGAATTTACGTATAAAGTGCCGGGGATGTATATGTTCCACGGGCATCAAAGTGAATTTGCTGAATTGGGTTGGATGGGCATGTTCCGGGTTGAAGCCGATGATACTGCTTTAGAAACGGAGGTTTCGGATGACAGTCAACAATAGTGCTGAAAAAAATACATCGAATCCAACCGCTTCGCCATGGCTTATGGGCTTTTTACCATTGGTTGCACTCATTGCAGTGATCGCTATATTTTTGGCGATTGACCCATTGGCGATATTTACCGAGGAAGTTCCACCGATTGAAGAACTTGAACTTCAGCGCATCGTGTTGAATGACGACGGTTTTGAACTCCATGTCATCAATAGTGGACCTGATCCGATAGTTATTGCACAAGTTCAAGTAGATGAAGCCTATTGGCACTATACCATTGAGGGCGGTGACAATGAACTGAATCGGCTTGAAACCGCTACGCTAGATATCCCGTATCCGTGGGTTGAAGGCGAAGCGCATGAAATTGTCGTTTTGACGAGTACTGGTGTTTCATTTCCCTTTGAAGTTGACGTTGCATTAGAAACGCCGCAACCTTCGGCGAAGAAATTCCAAGCCTATGGATTGCTCGGATTTTATGTCGGGATTGTGCCCGTTTTCTTGGGCTTGTTATGGTATCCCTTTATCCGCAAATTAGACCAACGTTGGCTTGATTTTATGCTGGCGTTAACTGTTGGCTTGTTAGTTTTCCTTGCCGTAGATACGTTGCTAGAAGCACTTGAAGTAGCGGGTGATGTTGCGGGGGCATTTAATGCCGAACCATTGGTCTTTTTGTTGACTTTGGTGACTCTGCTCGCTGTTATGACATTTAGCCATACATTTAATCGGGGTTCAAGTCCATTATTCTTGTCCTATACGATTGCGCTGGGTATTGGTTTACATAATCTAGGCGAGGGTTTAGCGGTGGGGAGTGCTTTTGCGCTTGGCCAAGTATCCTTAGGCACATTCTTAGTCATCGGCTTCATCCTGCATAATATCACCGAGGGTATAGGGATTGCGGCACCGATTGCCGAGAAACGCCCAGCATTACATCATTTTGGGTTATTAGCAATTGTTGCGGGCGGTCCGGCCATTTTAGGAACTTGGATTGGTGGATTTACCTTCGAGCCTTTATTGGCGGTCATCTTTTTAAGCATTGGGGCCGGGGCCATTCTGCAAGTGGTATATGAAGTATCGAGCATTATCCAGCGTCATGCTGAACAACGATCAGAAAACACATTATCAACGCTGAACTTCTTGGGGTTATTTGTGGGAATTGCCATCATGTATGGCACAGCATTTTTGGTCGCATAAGTGAGAGGAACGTGAATGAGTCGTTATTATATTTTGCTTCTAGTGCTCTTGTTAGCCCTAGGTTTAGTGGGCTGTGGTGGCAAAGAAGCGGGTGCACAAAATCAAGATATTCCAGCGCCAGAAACCGTCGGAAATCCAGACGAAGGCCAAATCATTTTCAATGCATGGCATGAGGACGCCCCCGCATGTAGCACCTGTCATGCTGTTGAAGGCAACCAAACCATTGTGGGTCCGGCACTTACCCATATCGCAACAAGGGCAGGTAGTCGCGTAAATGGTTTATCAACTATCGACTATTTACATCAATCCATTGTTGAACCAGATGCATATATTGCAAACGGGGAAGACATGAGTTTGATGTATAAACACTTTGGTGAGAAATTAACCGCGCAACAAATTGATGATCTGGTGGCCTATCTCCTCACCTTGCAATAGAATAAACTACGATTGGTTGCACGCAATCAATCGTAGTAATTTTCGACTATCTATGCCAAGGTTTGCCATTGCTCCAAAATATTCCCGTCCAATTAAGCCAACTCATCGATGGTGCCCAGTGGACCACTGCTAAAGATGGTCTATCAGCGGCTGAAGTGTATCGACTGAAGCTACCCAAAGACAATGCGCTATCTCAAATATTTACCCCACGGGACCCATTCTGATCTTGTTTGAAGCTTATGGAATAACACCGGACACTGCAAAAATTTGCCGGTATCGATTGGTCGATGAATTCTTTTAGGTGGATATGTCTTTATTTTCTCCGCAGACCGCGCCATAATAATTCATGTTTGACTGGTAGCCACACGGTAGGAGAAATGGTATGCAGTCCCTTTTAAAACATAATTCAATCCGCTATTTACTTGTTTTTATCTTCATATTAAGTTCTTTTCTAGCCTTTCTTGCGCTAAATTCACAACCTGCTAATTCTCAAGATTCGGGTCCCACCGGACGCAATCCGTGGGATTTGAAAATTATGCCGCAAAACGGTCTTTTCGTGTTCTATGACAATCCGGCCGGCGCGTCGCAAACCGGCAAGCCGTTGGATTTGGGTGATTTTGATGGGGATGGCTGTGGGGATATTGCCATTACAGGTCAAAACGCGACCACGTTGCGACCTGAAGGTGCGCGGCGCGAAGCAGGTCATGTCCGTATTGTGATGGATATGTGCACCGTAGGTGGCCGAATTGCGATGGAAGAAGACCAAACGCCTAGTCACACGGTTGTGACTGTTTACGGGGCTTATGCGGGCGACATGGCTGGAACTGAAATTTATGTCGGCGATTTCAATAGCGATGGCTACGATGATTTGGTCATCGGTGCCCAAAACAATGATGGTGCGTCCCTCGAACGCATTAACGCCGGAGCCGTTTATCTGATTTTGGGCAACAAAGATTTTGCCTTGAATACCGATATTGATTTGCGGACTCCGCCGGCCTATGTTTTGACCTTCTATGGGGCGAATATCAATGACCGCTTCGGGATGTGGGTCGAAGGTGGCGATTTTGATGGCGATGGCTATGAAGATATGCTCCTTGGTGCTAATCAAGGCGATGGTTATGAAAATAGTCGGTCCAATGCGGGTGAAGTTTGGATTATTTATGGTGATGAGTATTTGTTGACGAAATATCGTCCCGTCACCGATTTAGCCACCGATGATTTAGATGCAACTTGGATTATTGGAGCCGATTTTGATGATTTGCTGGGCTCAACGGTCTGGGGTGATGATGTCAATGGCGATGGCTACGATGATGCGATTGTCAGTGCGGCCCTGTGGCGTGGTTCAGCGGGTGTTGAAGGTTTATCCTTCGGTGGCGGTGATGGTCCGGGGAATAGCCGTTACAATGCGGGTGAGACCTATATTGTTTACGGGAACGCTAATTTCCGTCGCGAGATTATTGACTTAGCGACACGGGTGGATGAATTTGGCTATCCGCTGGATGACTCAATTACTGTTTTCTATGGAGCTGATGAAAATGACTTGCTCGGTGAAGAAATTGCTACGGGTGATTTGAATGGGGACGGTCAACTGGATGTTGTCGTCGCTACTCTCATTGGCGATGGACCCAATAATGCCATATTAGAAAGCGGCGAAGCATGGGTTGTTTATAATGATGGTGAATTGCCCGGTCAAGCGTTTGATCTGGCTGATCCTGATTTTGACAAAATGGTTGCTATTTATCCCGACCAAACTTATAGCAAGGGTGGCGACACCGTACGTGTGGCCGATCTAAACCGTGATGGTGTTGATGATTTGTTTTATGGTGTGCCGGATTATGATCCGATGGGTTATGATCTCGAACCACGCCGCAATGCAGGTTTTCTCGCGGTCATCTTTGGTGAACTCGGTGGTTTCCCGACCAATGATGGACAGATTCTCTTGCCAAGTGCCGAACCCAATGGACTAATCGTCCGCTATATTGTCGGGGCTGATGAAAATGATATGATGTCCTACGCAATGGCGGTGGGCGATGTTGATAATGACGGCATTGTGGATATTGCGCCAAATGGCATGGGTGGTGATGGCGCCTATAATACGATCTCTAACACGGGCGAAATTTATGTGATTAGTGGTGCTGAGTTCCTTTCAACGGACCATGATCTGCGGAACCCATCGGAACAGACTATTACGCCCATTATCCAAATTATCCCGCCAACAAATACCCCGATTCCGGTGCCAGAATATGATACCAGCATCCCCGGCAATCCCGCCTTAGGCTTCCTCCATTATCATGAGGTTTGTGCTGGCTGTCATGGCCCCGGCGGCAGTGGTGAAGGCGTTGGTTTGGCCTTGATCGGGACAGATTTTATTCAGAATATTTCGGATGAAGATTTGCTGTATTTCCTCCAAGTAGGACGTTTTGCGGATGATGCCGCCAACACGACCGGAATTATTATGCCAGCTTATGGCGGACGGGCAGATTGGGGTCCGGCGGAAATGTGGGATATTATTGCCTACATCCGCCAAATCAATGCCCAACAGTAATTACGTTTGTTGTGGATTGGCATAGGGTATTCATTGCAGAAACGTGCCATCACAGATAACGCCAAATCCATATAATAGCTGAAGCAGATTTCGCAGGGGTGGCAAGCATGTCACCCCTTTTTATAACTATGCACAATTTGATTAACTTCTAAAGGTATGATGATGTTTCGTTTTATAGGTTATTTGGGATTGGTTCTGGGATTATGCGGAGCACTCACCAGTACAATTTTGTTCATTCAACGTCAGCAACCCTCCACAGCAGAATGGATATTTTTCTCCTCAGTGTTGGGGAATCAAAGTGATATTTATCGCTATAATCCGCACACAGAAGAACTTGATCAGTTGACGGCTACATCCCAACAAGAAACGTTGGTCACAGCGGATAAAGATGGGCGTCATTTACATTTGTTGGTTGTGGTTGATTATGTCAATGTGCAGGCGTATAGCCTTGATTTGAATGGCTGGGATTGGCAACGCTTGGATATCTCGCCCCGTGATGAACTTGATGTTTATCCCTATGAGCAATCACCCGATGGTCAATGGCTTGTCACCACTTATCTCGTCAGTGAAGCCAATACAGAACTATTTTTACGAGATACGCAAAGTTCAGACATGATTCAGCTCACTGTTAGCGAGGATATTAGCGAACTCGCCCCAACATGGTCACCGGATGGGCAATGGATTGCCTTTATTCCTTATGATTCAATCCATTGGTCGTTAGCTAAAGTGCGTCCCGACAACTCTGATTACACCGAACTCTTTGATTTGGGTGGGCAGACGATTGAACGGCCAATCTGGTTGCCGCCCGTGGATGAAATTTGGCATAGCCTGACTATTTGGGCACTTAGCATGTTGCTATTTGCGACGGCACTTCTGCTGGTTATTGGCCTGACCTGGCGCAATTTCGCCACTATCCCCACAGCTTAGCATAGAGCGCCTGTTGACGTTGCCGCGCTTGGGCTAAGCGCTCCGCATTAGCTGGTTGTGGTTCTATCGTCTTCTGGACTGTTACGGCAAAATCTTGCCATGCTTGTTGGTTGAGATGACTTAACACCAAAATGGCGACCCCACGAGATGTTAATTCAGTATGCGCTAAAAGATTGATGGGGCGATCCAAGGCATTGGCTAAAATTTGTGTCCAGGCGGTTGATTTTGCTAAAGCGCCACCACTCGCCATGATTTGGGTATTTTCATATAGATTGAGTTGTTCAGCAATTAAAGCCAAACGTAGGCCTATGCTTTCTAAAAATGCTTGCAAAATTTGTGGGGGACTGGTGCTCAGATTCAAGCCAAGAATCGCGCCAGTCGCTAGCGGATTGAATCCCGGACTGCGTTCACCTGCGAGTAAGGGTAGCACGGTCAAACCATGATTATCGGCAGGCTGGGTAAGTAAATAATTTTCAAGATCTGCATCGTTCGTCAATTTTAGATTGCGGTCAATCCACTTATAAATATTGCCGCCTTCACTGGTGGCTCCACCGATAAGATGATGTTGCGCAGTGACACGATAGCTCCATAAACCAGTTGGCACGGTGGGTAATATTTCAGTTGAAATACGTCGGATCGCCGCTGTCGTGCCAATGGTTAGTGCGGTATGTTGGCTGTCAATTGCACCTGATCCAATATTTGCCGCTGCGCCATCACCAATCGCCAAGTAAAAAGGAATATTAGCTAATTGCGGCCAACGCTGAGCATAAGTACTGACCAGACCATGTTGAGCTTCATTGAATTCGGCGAGTTTGGGTAATTTTTCAGACGGTAAATTCAACTGAGTAAGCCATTCTTCATCCCAATCTAATTTTTCGCGATTGAGTAAACCGCTCCAGGACATGATCGAATAGCTAGCTGGAACTGCCCGTCCAAACCAGGTTTGATAACAATAGGTGCCAAAATCACACCATTGAGCAATTGTTGGCCATGTATCAGGCTGTTCTTGCGCAAACCATGCCAAGCGCACCGGATAATAGGCGGTATGGAGTAAACAGCCCGTGCGTTGATGACTAGCTTGCTTATCCGTTAATTTTTCGAGATTTGCAATTTGTTCCGCGCCACGCGTATCGGCATAGGTGAACAACGGGGTTAGCGGCTGTTTGGCTTCATCTAAACCAACTACATTTCCAACAAACCCTGTCATGCCCACCGCTTCGATGTGCTCCGCTTCAGGGTGTTGGAGAATCTCATCCAAACAGGTTTCGACCAAATCACGCAAAGTTTCAGGATCAGCGATTAGGCCGCCATCATTAGTATTCTGAAATTGGTGGAGACGGCGTGTTTCGGTTTGGGGAATGAGATTGGCAGTGTCATCAAAGAGCAGAGCCCGCGCCGATGAACTGCCGACATCAATGATTAAGATACTCATGGTTTCGCTCGATAAAGTATTTCGCCCGCATGGGGCACAAATAAAACCCCTTCATTTTCGCGGTTTTGCCATTCGTCTGGATTCACGGTGGAGGGGTCAAGATAACCCAGATTGAGTTGGGCACAGTCGGGTTCAGGGATGGGGCTCGATAAAGTCACTTGAATACGCGGTTTTTCGATGCCGTTTTCCATGATGCCACTGCCTTTGAGGTGGGTCCCATGCGCCAATACGCCGAGCGGATATTGCTTATAATGTTCCCAATTGGCCAGATAATAATCGCGGATATGGTAGCCTGCCTGATAGAGGTTATCACTGTGAACAATGCTGACTTCCATCATATGGGGCGCATAGAGAATAAGTTCACCTCCTTCGGCAATGGCCGGTTCCAACTTATACATGGCTTTGGCACCCGTCCATAATTCATCATATTTGGCATCGGCCCAAGACAAAACTTTTTGGAAGGGTTTATCAATCCAGATAATGTGCCGTTGAGCGGATAAATCAGCGGCTTTACGCCACGCGGTAAGATGATCGCCGACAAAGATGCCAGCAAGTTGGCCATCGTGCATGACAACCATGCTAATGAGACTAATAGGCGTCGGGACTTTTTCCACCGCACGATGAATCATGTCCCGCATCGGCGTATCTTGAATACCAATCGTGTCCAAAATGGTCATCAATGCGCCCAGCCAATGGGTGACATGAATCATTTCTGCGCCCGATATACCGGGAAACAGATATTTTGCGCCGCCACTAAAACCAACAACTTCATGTGGAAAGGTTGGACCCAAAATGATGATTTCATCATAATCGAGCACCTTTTTATTGATGCGAATCGCAGTGTCACCACCGAGAGAGGGGTGCCACAGATCGCCGGCAATCTCTTTGATTTCATCAACGGTCAGGATGCCCAATGTAGTTAGCGCCTCGCCATTTTCCCAATCGTGATTGAGCAGGCCGATATGTTGATAAGTGGAAGTGCGTTCCTCAGCGGTGATACCCACTAATTTGTTTAAAGCTTCATCACTTAAGGGCGGATGGGTGCCGAGCGCCACCATAAAATCAAGTTGACGGACATCGTGCAAAATCTTGGTAATGGTCCGAAACAACATAGGTAAGGGAATGGTGCGGGTGTGGTCAGGAATCAGGAAGAGGAGACGGGCATTGGGATAGCGTCCGGCTAGACCTTGTTCCAGAACTTCTCGAATCGTTGATTCATCTAAAAACTGATTATCAGGCGCAACGGCCTGCGCAAGAATTGTCATAAGCTAATTTTAAACTCCACTATAGGCACTAAATCCGCCATCAACAGGCACCACAACTCCCGTTACAAAACGGGACGCATCACTCACTAACCATAAAACCGTCCCGACTAAATCCTCAGGATTGCCAAAACGTCCCATGGGCGTATGGTCGATAATTTGTTGACCACGCGCGGTGAGTTCACCGGTGGCTTCATCATAGAGCAGAAAACGATTTTGCTCGCCTACGAAAAAGCCGGGTGCAATGGCATTCACGCGAATAGCTGGATTATGTTCTTTAGCCATATAAACCGCCAACCACCGGGTAAAATTATTGATGCCCGCTTTGGCACTGCCATAGGCAACCACCCGTGTAAGCGGTTGGAAAGCGGCCATAGACGACACATTCAAAATAACACCCTGACCGGCTTCAGCCATACTCCGTCCGACGACTTGACAAGCTAATAATGTACCCATCAAATTTAGATTGAACACCCATTGTAAAGCATCTTCGGGCAAATCAAAGAAATTGCGTTGATCAGGAATTGCCGTGGCCGACGGATGATTTCCACCTGCCGCGTTGAGTAAAATATCGATGCGGCCATACTCAGCAATGAGTTTTGCATGGACTGTTTCTAAGGCTTGTTTATCAAGCACATCGCATTTTATTGCTTGAGCTTTATAGCCGTGTTCCACAATTTTGTATTCCACCGCTTGGGCTTTTGCAAAATCGCGTCCGAGAATGAGAACTTTGGCTCCCGCTTGGGCCAGACCTAAACTTAACGTACTGCCAAGGACACCTGAACCACCTGTAATTAAGGCGATTTTATCCGTTAAATCAAACATTTATAATCTTACCTCTGCATTATCTAATAGCTATCTTAATTAAACGTGATTTTTCGAAATGAATTTTGCATAAAAAATGGCACACTGAGTTACAATACATTCAATATAAAATTTGTAATTAACAAAGAGGCTAGAATGGTGGTTAACCTCAAAGATATTTTACCCGGCCAAATCAATAAACACCTCCGCTTAGAATGGGCAGAAGAGCATCAGATTGCAATTTTGTATGCAAACAGCATTAAACGTGAGGTAGTCGATGCTTGGGCCGATAAGATGCAAGAGATTATGTTTGCTTGGCCCAAAAATAAAATTCTGCTTACACTGCACGATTATTCTGAGATCGAAAATTTCGTTACCACACCTCATCTCCGCCGTCGTTCCCGCGAAAATGTAATGCTAAGACCTGATTTAAATGCCCGAACAGCCGTCGTTTTGCCAGATAGCTTTGTTATTCGGATGACTGCTGTTTTTCTGCGCGCCTTGCCCCAACCACATAAATCATCGCGCCAGCGTCGAATTTTTACATCATATGAACAAGCAATGGATTGGCTTAAAGAAGCCCTTGATGAAACTTAAATAGATATTTAAAAGGAACATCTCATGACCGCAACAGAAAAAATAAATGAGAATTTCACCCTCGAATGGTTACGTGATGGCAAAATAGTTGTTTTCAATGTGACGAGTGTCCATCGCGAAATGGTTGATGCTTGGGCCAATAAATATATTGAAATATTAAGTAATTGGCAAAGCGAACTCCCACTTTTAACTCTGCATAACTTCTTACAGGCTGACAGCATTGTAATGACACCTCACATGCGGAGACGCTCCCAAGAATTTATTAATTTACGCCCCGATGTGGCGACGCGGACAGCCATTGTGATGCCGAAAAGTCTATTTTCCAATGCAACCCGCGTTTTTATTCAATCTCTACCCAAGCCTAATCCGAATCGCATTCGGAAGATGTACTTTTCAGTGGAAGACGCGATGGTTTGGCTTGAAGAGGCTTTAAATTAGTTCTAAGGACTGCCAGATGGATGGTGAAACCAATATAACTAAAGAACAAATTACACCGGAGTTTTACATCGAGAAAATAAATAACGGTGCAATTGTTGCCTATAACCTCAGTAGTCTGAAGGAAGATGTCATTGACGTCTGGGCGAATATGGCCGCCGACATCATGCAAAATTGGCCTGAAGATACACCTTGTCTAGCAATCTATGATTGGATGGGTGCCAAAAGTGTTGTCACGACACCGCATGTCCGTCTACGGGCGAAAGAATTGGCAACGATACGCCCCGAACTTGTTACCTATACCGCAGTTGTCATTCCACAAAGTTTCTTTGCCCATGTAACGCGAATGTTTGTCGAAAAATTGCCCGCTCAGCGTGATGCAAACCGTCAACGTCGGATATTTTTTGATCGTCAAGAAGCTGAAAAATGGCTAATGTCATTTCTCAAGAATGAATGAGATAAAAAACACCCACATTTATTTTAAGCGTCCGAATGCTTTCAATTTATCTTTGAGCGTTGGCCCTGCCCAGAGATAGACTAAGCGGCGAACCAAATCTCGTTTGAAGCGATTATATGGATAGGCAAAGGGATGGAACGGCAGTTTGAACCATTCGGTGCTAACCGCTTGCGGAATGGTCATTGCCAAAAAGCTATCGGCCCCGCGATGACGTCCATAACCACTTTGTTTGCGTCCACCCCATGGTACTTGTGGTGCGGCGGACGATAAAATATGTTCATTCATATGCACCAAGCCCACTTTTAGACGCGGGGCAAGGCGCTGGACATTTTTGCTGTCTTTGGTCCAAATACTAGTTGTTAAGCCAAATTCACTGTCATTGATTTTTTGTATGGCTTCGTCTTCATTTGTCACGGGCATCACGACCATAACGGGGCCAAAAGTTTCGGCGCGGACAATATCTGCCTCAGGTGGCACATCGGTGAGGATGAGTGGCTCAATTAAATTGGGATGTTGTTTGAGTTTACCCAATGCTTGATAGTCACGATAAAGGGTGGCTCCAAATTCTTCAGCTTGATTCACTTGTGCGCGAACAATATCGGCCTGACTGGATAGAGCAAGTAAGCCCAGCGTAGCTTGAGGATCATCAGATTCGCCTACACGTAGATACTTACGCACGGCTTGGCGTAATTCTTGGACAAATTGATCAGCTACCGAGTCCATGACATAAACTCGCTCGACACCTAGGCACATTTGTCCAGAATTGACCATACTGCCCCAGAGAATGCCTCGCGCACTGCGTTTTAGATCGGCATCTACCAAAACTAGAGCCGCATCTTTACCACCGAGTTCAAGCGTAACGGGTATCAATAAATCACCGGCTTTTTGGGCAATCTTACGCCCAACAGGCACACTGCCCGTAAAACTGATTTTATCAGGGCCAGCATCAATTAGTGCCGCGCCTAAAGCCCCGTCGCCGTGAATAATTTTGAAGACATCTTCTGGAACACCTGCCTCCACAATCAGGTCGGCCATAAATTGTCCAATCAGCGGGGCATGTTCAGACGGCTTGTAAGCTACACTGTTGCCCGCCAATAAAGCAGGAATAATGGCATCAAAGGTCAGCGCCACGGGAAAGTTCCACGGAGAAATCACCAAGACAACACCATGCGGTTGACGCAAAATTTTATGCATCCGATAGGGTAATTGCCAAACAAAGACACGTTTAGACTTTAGGGCACGGGGTGCCTTCCAGAGCATGTACTTCAAATTCAGAATGGCTTGCAAGACTTCAAAGCGAGCTTCATGCTCGATTTTGCCCAATTCTTGGCCAAGCAATTTTACAAGGGCAGGGTGACGTTCAACCATCAATTCATAGAGGCGATGCAGAATAGAAATGCGTTCTTTTATGTCTACATTACCCCAGTTAGTTTGCCCTTGGGCTAGTTCATTCATAATCAAGGGCGCATCGGCGGGGCTGGTCGTCGAAACTTGACCAATTATTTCACCTGTGGCTGGATTGTAAGACTGGATACAATCTTGTTCGATGTGTGGTGTTTTTTCATGATTGGGTGGGACTACTTCTGATACAGATTGTTTGATCATACTTATACTTTTCGCTTGATACCATTTGATAACAGGTTGATTTCATTATACCGTGGACTGGTGAATAAAGGGATTAAATTGAGATGATAGGCTTAACGGGTATTGTTTTGGGTGCAGGTGATCGAGGTCATAAATATGGGAATTATGCGCTGACCTATCCCGAACAAATTCAGATTGGAGGTGTGGCTGAGCCACGTGCCGATTATCGTCAACACTTTTCTGAAGCACACGAGATAGCCGTTTCTCAGCAGTACGAAACGTGGGAAGCATTATTGGCACAACCACAATTGGCGCAGGTCGCGATTATTACTCTGCCTGATCGACAACATGCCCCGGCCGCCATTGCCGCTTTGCGCGCTGGTTATGATGTTCTCCTGGAAAAACCGATGTCACCTGTTTTGGCGGAAAATATTGAACTGGTACATGTGGCCAAAGAAGAAGGTCGATTGTTACAAATATGCCATGTGTTACGTTACACCAATTTTTTTCAAAAAGTCCGCGAGATTGTACAGTCGGGTCGGCTAGGAAAAATTGTGCACATTGATCACAGCGAAAATGTTGTGCATTGGCATATGGCACACAGTTTTGTGCGGGGTAATTGGCGAAATAGTGAACAATCCGGGCCAATGATTTTGAGCAAGTGCTGTCATGACTTTGATATTCTTTATTGGATTTTGCGCGAAAAAGTACGCTATTTATCATCTAGTGGAAGTTTAACGCACTATTGCGCCGAAAATCGTCCACCCGAAGCACCGGAGCGATGCACAGACGGTTGTCCAGTCGCCGAAACCTGCAAATTCGATGCCGTGCGTTTTTATGTGAACGAAGAAGAAACTTGGCCGTATACAGTGGTTGCCCTCAATCCGGCGGATCGGTTAGAAGCTTTGCAAACCGGACCATATGGGCGCTGTGTGTATGCGTGTGATAATAATGTGGTTGATCATCAGGTTGTTATGATGGAAACCGAGCAAGGAACGACCATTACGCTCACGATGCACGGACATGCCGATGAAGAACAACGTCGGATTCGTTATGAAGGCACACAAGCCACTCTGAGTGGTTACATGGGTAAAAAGGATAGTCAGTTACAAATCCATGATCATTTGACCAATCAGATTGAAGTCTTTGATATCAACTCAGAATTTGCTGGAGTTCCGCATGGTGGGGGTGATTTTGGCTTGATGCGGTCGTTTATAAATGCCGTACAAGGCGTTCCCGACGATAGTTTAACAACCGCAGACGAATCGCTAGAAAGTCATCTGCTGGCGTTTGCGGCGGAAGAAGCGCGCTTAACGCATCAAGTGATTGATATGCGCAAGCGTTAGGCTCCGCCTAGACTGGGGAGTCGGTCCACTAAGGCTTCATTGAAAATTTCAATCAAACGATCGGTGATACGTTCCCAACTATATTCTTCAGCACGTTGTTGCGAGGCACGGCCCATCTGCGCACGTTTTTCAGGGTTGCTCGTGATCTGGTATATGCGCTCAGCAAGGGTGGCTGGGTCACGAGTGGGAACATGATAGCCCGTCTCACCATCTTTAACCAGAAACGCTAGTCCGCCAACTTCAGAAGCAATCACAGGTGTCCCGCAGGCCATCGCTTCAAGCGCGACCATGCCAAAACTCTCATAATCCGATGGTACTAATACGGCTTCAGCGGCATTGAAATAATAATGCAATTCAGCTTGCGGCTTGGCTCCCACAAAACAGACCATATGCTCAATTTCTAGACGGCGCACAAGGCTTTGCAAGCGGCGCATTTCTTCATTATCGGGTGTATCGGCAAATGGATCCCCCCCCACAATATATAACGAGGTCTGAGATGCTAATTCGGGCGTGGCTTTTTGGATTAGCGCCAGCGCATATAAAATATTGTCGATACCCTTCAACGGCTCGACACGGCCAGCCCAGACTAAAAGTTTGCGCGTAGGTTCAATATTGAGACACTTCTTGGCCATCCATTGTGAGACAGGCTGAAAACGATCTAAGTCAACTCCTGGGGGTACAATTTCAATACGACGGCGGTCAGCGCGATACAACATCAGCATTTGCACGCGTTCCGCATGCGTGGCGGCAATGAGACGATCCGCGTTGGCAATGACTTTATTTTCAACTTCTACGCGTTGGTCGGCAGGCGGCGGGATAAGGGTTGTGGGTGGAATATCGGTGCCGGCGTTAGCAATCCGCTTTTTCATTTGACCAAGGGTGTGGAACATCTGAACAATAGGAATATTCCACGCTTCCCGTAGATGCAAAGCTACGGCACCACTAATCCAATAATGGCTGTAAATTAGATCATAATGCAATTTGGATTTAATCGTGAAATCTAACAGCGCCGTCGTGAATTGATCAACATAGCGGTGAATTTGATTCGATTCAAGATATTCCGGTGGACCCGCAGGTAAATAGATTAGACGGGCATTTTTGCCCATAGATACAATTTTGCCAACATGGCTGGGGGTATCTTCACGGGTAAAGACATCAACTTTGATCCCCCGCCGTCCTAAGGTTTTGGCGAGAGCCTCCACCATAACATTCATGCCGCCTACTTTACGCCCACCCGCTACCCCAAGTGGCGAAGAGTGCACACTTAGGAGGGCAATGCGACGTATTGAAGGCGAAATAGATTTCATCTCAACTTGAGAATTGCATCTACAGCCTTGCTCATCCATATGATATTTTCTCACACACAACTCATTGTGCCACAGGTATTTGTGGCAATGTCCCTCAATATCCCTATAAAACTTGTTTATTCTACGATGTAGTGAGGATGAAAATTTCTTTCATCCTCATTTTTAATGCTTGACTTCATAATTGAAGCGTTACCCCTAACGCAACAATTATTTGATGAGTTTAAGGCTAATGTGCCATTAAACGATGTACTTCGTCGTCTTGACCACCCATGCGATATTTATAGGTTTCATTACCGCGTAGAAGGTCAAAGCGATCACGGCCTTGATCAATGGCATGGTTAATAAGATGTGACAAGAGCACAATCCCTAGGCTAAGTGTACCACCAACTTCGATATTGAGACCGGAGTTATAAACTCCAATTTCATTGCCATAATCGAAGTTTAAATAACCAGCGGCAGGTTCGCCATCCATCTTAATAATCGCGAGTTGAAGCCAGCCTTTTTCATAGAAAAGAGGCACCATTGCTTTGAAGAAGGCAAGATTGTTTTCGTCTTGCAGGAATTTGGTCTTATCTTCACTGGCACAAGCCATTAAGTCGAGAAAAGTATCCAATTCGGTGGTGAGATCATGTTCATCACTGACAATATACCAGTTGATGTTGTCACCGCTGGCGCGGCGGATTTTGCGGCGGATTTCATGGCGTTGTTTTTTATCAAGATTAGCCAAATACTCTTCCCAGTCATCGCCGAGTTCAATAACCGGACAAACATCAATCAATTCAGTACCGGTCGTAAATCCAGCAGAAACCAAAACTTCCTGAAAACCAGACAAAGTTGGCGATTCTGCTGGGATATTACATAATTCAATAGCATCGAAATTGTTACCTTTATTCTCAGCCAAATAGTCGGCGAGCGCATGGTAAACTTCGGTTTCGTAATCCTGATGGACGATTATATCTAGATAATCAGTCACGTCTTCGCATCCAACAAAATGCGCGTTGCGATTTGCATCAATAAACAAGGGGGCTAATCCGACAAGTTCTTCATCATCATTGCGGACTGCTATAATCAACAGTTCGCCGGGATGATAGGCGGTCCACCATGTTGATTGCCATTCCCATGTGGAGAAAATTCGATTTGAACGCGCGTGATCTAAGAGCGCATTCCATTCTGGTTGCAAAACTTCAAATGCAGATGCGTTGGTGTGTACCGTCAAGGACAGCACGTTATCCCCTTTCACAGCATTGATACCCATACTTTATACTTCCCATCTCAATTTATGCTTCAATTATACCGTTACCTAATTAGAAACGCGGTGAATGTATTGTATCTTACCTGTTATTATGGCCAATTTGCCATAAATTTTTTATTAGTTAGTTGTTGAATTGGGTAATTCACCCAAGTTGGTCGGAACTTTATCTGTATGTGGAGGTTAATCGCTAAAAATAGAAATTTAAAGGTTGATAGGTTCAAAAATTAATTTCCTCTCATCTTCTATTAATCTTGAGAGAGATATTGTATCAATACGGGATTAGCTATAATTGAAGCTAAACTTGCGGGACGATTCGATTGAAAGGCAGATATGATGTTTCGGATTGGTGAATTTTCAAAAATATGTCAGGTACCTGTTTCTGCATTGCGTTATTACGCTGATATTGGCCTGCTATCACCCGCGCATATTGATGATTCATCGGGTTATCGCTATTACACTTTTGAGCAATTGCCGTCTCTCAATCGAATTTTAGCACTCAAAGATTTGGGATTAGCGCTCAATCAAATTGCCGATGTTTTACAAGATGGTGTTTCTCCGGAGCAAATCGAAGATTTACTTAACCAAAAGCAGTCTGAATTAGAGCACGTTGTCAACGAGACGCAAGCGCAACTGAGGCGTGTGCAAAGTCGTCTTCAGCAAATCTATCAGGAGGGGACACTACCCACCCACGATATTGTAACTAAGTCTGTTGAGCCAGTTCATGGGTTAGCTTTGCGACATATCGTAGCTACACCACCCCAGGTGGGTGAACTGATTGGTCTCGGCTACAGTCAATTAGGACAACATCATATTCAACCGCAGGGACCAACCTTTGCTGTTTTTCATGATATGGAATATAAACCGCATGATTTGGATGTTGAAGTTGTCTTTCCTGTGGCACAAACTGTCACAGAGAATATCCAAATTGATGCCAACCGCCAATTAATCGCAGGAGAAAGCCCTGCCTATGAGATGTGTGCTTCGATCGTTTATGTCGGGGAATTTGAGAATATCAGCAGTGCCTATGCGGCCTTAGGACAATGGATTGCGGCCAATGCTTATCATATTATTGCGCCCTCACATGAAATTTATCTCCGCCCGCCGATGCCAAATGAGCCACCAATCACTGAAATACTTTTTCCCATACAATTTGCGCCATAAAAAATGAAGAGGACACAACCATACGCGTTGTGTCCTCATTCCCTCCCTAGCTCCACTCGAGCTAGCAAAATCTATGATTAGCGGTGCAACAAACTACTTGTCCTTGGGACCTTTGCCATTGTTGCTCTTGTCCGGTTTGTTGCCATTACCATTGTTTCCGGCATTTCCGCTGTTACCACGTTCTTTATCTTTATTCAGGCCCTTACCTGGAGCTAAATCGCCAGGCTTGACATCATAATCTTTCAAGATGTTGCCCCAACCTTCGCCACCAGCAATGCGATCAAAGATTTCTTGAGGATCAACACCAACAACTTCAGCTAATGCCAAAACCTTACCAATTTGACCAAAACCAAAGCCGTCACAACGCCATTCGGTAATTTGTTCAGCGCTAATGCCATAAGCTTCAGCATAGCGTAAGGTCACAGGATGATCTACGTTTTCGCAGACACCAGTATTTTCTTCGTCATCTTCTTCGTCTTCTTCATCGGCACATGGATCGTCTTCGTCGCCTTCACCATCGCCATCGGTTACGACGTCGCCAGAGTCTTCACCATCTTCATCTTCACCGTCGTCAAGACATTCATCTTCGTCTTCAGCGTCAGTTTCAACGAGAAGGGCAAGGCTGGTGGCTTGAATCGTTTCGCCGTCATTCAAAAGCAAGCCTTCAAGTATGACCAAATCGCCTTCTTCAAGGGTGGAAGGATTGAATGCACTGGCTGGGGCAACAACATAGCCTTCAATAATAATATCGGGGTCAAGTGATTCGACATAACCTACAACAACAACGGAATCGCCGGGTTCTGGGTCAGTTGGACCTTCGCCAGCTTCTACCAAGGCATAAGCCGTGGCTAAAACGGTACCGTCTTCTTGAAGCTCACCAGTAATAGCAACCGTATCGGTCACATTCACAGATGTAACATCAAAGATATCATTGGCATAAACGACAATTCCATCTACAACAATGAAGCCTTCACCTACATATTGAACTACACCTTCGAGTTCAACTTCAATAGGATCGCCATCTTCTTGAGCTGAGACGGTTTGGTTGGGTACCAATGTTGGTAAAGCTAAAAGAACTACCATAATAACTGTCATGAGTGTGAACAAAGACTTGCGCATAAGAGATTATTCCCTTTCTCTCTTGTGTTTGCGTTCCATACACTTACACTTCATATATCGTCATGGTAGCGGCAATCTTACAGAAATTTTGTTGGGGAATTGTCAATATGCCAAATTTGTAAATTTTCTAACCATTTTATTACTTAGCGGATATGATCTAAAATAGTTCAGAAGCCACTTTTCGACAGGTTTCATTAAATTTTGGGTTCAGTTTTTATCTTAATACTAAAAATTTGGGAACTCCTTTCGCCTTTAACATTTCAGATCATAAATAGAGGCGATTGAAAATGAAGCCTACAGAAATTTTTAGATTACTAGATATAATTGCGACTTTAGAATTAATAGTCGAATAATGTAAGATTAGATGGCTTATTCCGATAAACTAATTAGATGGGTGGCATGATGATGAGTTATGTGAACTCGCAAAATAGGCTTGGGGCATGTCTCAGAACGAAATGAAGTTGATAGAGCGTGCCCAACAAGGCGACACGCAAGCCATATCTCAACTTTATAACGAAAATATCGATGCTATCACGCGTTTTGTAGCATATCGTATATCGCACCCAAATGTTGTTGAAGATTTAATTTCTGAAATTTTTCTGGCAATGATTGAAGGGTTACCGAATTACGAATATCGCGGTGTACCTTTCGTTGCTTGGCTTTATCGGATTGCACATGCCAAACTGGTGGATTACTATCGCCAGATGAAGCGTGAACAACAAACTGAACTCGCCGATGATATTCCCGCCGAAGAACCGATTTTAGAGTGGAATATTGAACAAGCTGAAGAATTTGAAGCTCTAAAATCAGCTATCGCTCAACTCAATGAAACACATCAGTCCATCTTAATTTTACGATTTATCGAACAGAAAACTCACGAAGAAGTCGCTGAAATTTTGGAAAAAAGTCCAGCGGCAATTATGACAGCACAACATCGGGCACTCAATGAACTAGCTAAAAGAATGGGAACAGATGAACGCGCACGACATTATTTGCGCGGGGTAAATGATGAATCATAATTCAAGTTTTGATGAGAGATTTAATGCTGAGCTGAATAAGCGCTTGGGCATTCAGTCGAACGTTTCAGCTGGTGGTTTAGCCCCAGATGAGTTGGCGTCGGCTGAGTCTTTGTTAAACTTGGCTGAAAATTTACATCAAGCACCTGCTCCAACACTCTCGGCGGCAAGCAAAGCTCGGATTGAAGCGGCCTTGCACGCCCAAGTACTCGCTCATCCGCCGCAATCTGTCCGAGTTCGGCGATTTGCACGCTGGCAATTTTTCGCGGCAACCCTTGTTCTGCTTCTCGGAATAGGGAGTGCTTTTGCACTATGGGATTCCATTCGAGAAGATGAGGTGGCCCAAGTAACAACCATCCAAGAAGGCACGCCAGCAGAAAAAGAATCACCATTACCCACTGAATCGATATCAAGCACACCGGGTGACGGCGATGAATTTACAGCTAGCACACCGAATCCTGCCGATAACAGTGATGTCACGCCAAATATAGTTGTTGTTTGTGAAAACGACCTCAGTTATTGGCAAAATAATCTAGAGAATTGGGATATTGATTCGCTGACGATCGGTAATCGAGAGTATGTACAGGCAGATTTAGTGACAATTCTGGCGACACCAGCCGAAAGTGATGCCAGCTTAGCATTGGCAAAAGCGATTATCGTTGCTTATCTCAATGACCGAAGTGAACAAGCGTTAGCCGAAGCCAACGTTTTGCTCGAAGGTTATTCAGGCAAACTGCCCTTTGAAATTGACGCCACAACAACTATAGGGCGAGCCATGCTAGAAACAGCCAGTAATTTAGACGCCATTACGACTAATTGCCAAACACCGACACCGACTACAGATTCGGATAATAGTACCGGTCCAGATAATCAGAATGATGCTTCACCCGATACGTGCAAGAATCCACCGCCCGATCACGCCAACGCCCAAGGATGGCGCGACCGCTGTGAAAATGGCACAAAGAGTAATAATGGGAATGGCAATAAGAAGTAAAACACAAAAATTGGCGAGATGACTGAAGAGCGCTAAGATTGGTATGAATACGCATACTCAATCATTTGAATAGGTCAAGCGCCATGCAATATCTTGTTCCACGCTTTATTCTCAACAAATATGCTGAAGGTGAATATAGCGGCCAGTTTGAGGCTGTCTCACTATTTGTCGATGTTTCCGGTTTTAGCACCGTTACCACCACCCTTATGCAACATGGTAATGAGGCCGCCGAAGCAATGTCAGATATTATGGACACCTTATTTGAACCCTTGGTGTCCGCGATTTATGTTTATGGTGGCTTTATCACAACTTTTGCGGGCGATGCTTTCACCGCGCTTTTCCCCACTGACAATTTACAGACCAAAAACACCTATTTACAAGCATTAGCGGCGGCTCTCACTATTCAAAATTATTTACGTGAAAGTCCCACGCAAGAAACGCCATATGGCAATTTCCCGTTTAGCGTAAAATTAGGCATTGCTTGCGGTCAAGTGGGCTGGGGTATTTTGACACCGGATGAGAATACCACCATTAAATCCGCTTACTATTTTAATGGTGGCGCAGTTGATGAAGCGGCCCGCGCTGAACATTATGCCGAAAGCGGGAATTTAATTGTGACCGCCATGGCCAATGAGATCTTAGGTGAAAGCATTCAAACAATTGCGGCTGGCGAAGATGGTCATCGCCGGGTGATTGCGGTATCGGAATCTTTACCTGAACCATCTGAATTACCCAATTTTCCAGATATAGCGCAAGAACACTTTATACCATCGGCTATTTTAGAACGCAAAACGCGTGGTGAATTTCGGCAAGTGGTATCGGTTTTTGTCAATTTAATGGGGATTGATACTGCACGTCAGTTGGCTGATTTTGTGCGTTCGGTATTTTCTTTGCAAGAACAATATGGGGGTTATCTGGGGCGCGTTGATTTTGGGGATAAAGGTTGTAATTTATTATTGTTCTGGGGGATGCCAACCAGCCACGAAAACGATATTAGCCGCGCTTTAAACTTCTTGCTTGATTTACCCAATATTACCCCCAGCACATTTAAAGCAGGCGTAACTTATCAAACTGTATTTGCCTGTTTCGCCGGATCATCTTTCCGCAGTGAATTCACAACTTATGGCGGCGGTATTGCCTTGGCCGCACGGCTCATGGTCAAAGCGCCATGGGGAGAAGTGTGGATGAACGAAGCTTTGCAAGAACGGGCTCAACGCTATTTTGAATTGCAAAAAGTTGGTGAGTATCCCTTTAAAGGCTTCACTGAACCCCAACCCGTTTATAATTTGATTGATACCAAACAACAAGCGCTCGAAGAATTTTTTCAAGGCAAAATGGTAGGGCGGGATACTGAATTGCAACAAATTCGGGACACCATTGATCCGATACTTCAAATGCTCGATGGCGGTGAATCCCAATTTGCAGGTGTATGTGTTGTTGCGGGTGAAGCCGGTTTAGGCAAGAGTCGTTTGGTTTACGAATTTCGTCAAAAATTAGAGACTGAGTTGGCGGAAAAGGGGCAAGCCGTAAAATGGCTTTTTGGTTATACCAATCAACTTATTCAAGAACCCCTGAGTCCCTTCCGTTATGCCTTGATGAACGAATTTGGACAAGTTCCTACCGCTTCTGAAATGCATAATAAACGTGCTTTCAGTCGACGGATGGATGAAATTATTGCGCTGGTGCCACCTGAATATGGTCGGGAGCTCAACCGCTTACGCTCATTTATTGGCTCACTCCTTGATTTATATTGGGAAAATTCACTCTATGCCACGGCTGACCCTGAAGCCCGTCAAGAAATGCTGTTTACAGCGCTGAAAAGCATGATGCAAGGCATGAGTCTGGTTCAGCCAACCATTATTATTACTGAAGACTTACACTGGATAGATCCCGAAACACGGACATTTGCTGAGCGTTTATTCCGTAATATGGATGGATTTCCAATTGCAATGGTCGGCACGGTACGACTGGCAGAGCTTGAAGCCAATTTTGAATTCCCCGATATTCCGTTCACCTTAATTAATCTTGAGCAACTTTCTGAAGAATCAGTGGAAGCACTGGCCGCCTCTATTCTGGGGAATTCAATTAGCCGCGACATTTTAAATCTGGTGATGGAGCGCTCAGAAGGTAATCCGTTTTTTGCGGAACAAATTTTGCTGTATCTACAGCAACAAAATGAAATTGAGTTGCGCAATGGGGTTTGGTTCCTGACCAACACCACCCAACGCGGCAGTTTACCGGGCGATTTGCGCGCCATTTTTGTGGCACGGCTCGATCAACTCACGCAGGAAGTGAAAGGTGTGGTGCAAGCCGCTTCAATCTTAGGTCGCGAATTTGAAGTCGACATTTTAGCGTCGATGCTCAAAGACGAACCACAGCTCACGGAAAAGGTCCTAGAAGCGGAACAAGAAACCGTTTGGTCAGCACTGAGCCAAGTCCGCTATTTGTTTAAGCATGCCTTGTTACGCGATGCGGCTTATTCGATGCAACTACGGGCACGGCGGCGGGTTTTGCATCAAGTAGCGGCAGAAACTCTGGAAACTGTTCATGCCAGTCAATTAGCCAATTATTATCGGGATATTGCGTATCATTATGAAGCCGCATATTTACAGGGTATTCCCGAAGTAGCTGATAAAGCTTTTGCTTATTTGTGGAAAATTGGCGAACAATCACTTGCTAATTATCAACAAGAAATTGCCGCCGATTATTTCTCGCGATGTTTAGAGATTACGCCTGCGTTAGACAATGCCAAGCGCTATGATGCGTTATTGAAACGCAGTGGTGCCTATTTTGATATTCAGAAATGGAACTTGGCTGAAGCCGATCTAACAGAATTGGCCGCTCTGGCTGAACAAAGCCAAATTCCCCGCCAAAAAGCTGAAACTTCTCTAAAACAGGCTCAATTGGCGTATATGCGTTCGCAGCGAAATGAAGCCATTGAACATGCGGAACATGCCATTAAATTGGCTCAGTCTGCCCAAGCCATCGATATTGAAGCGTTAGCGCATGCTCAACTGGCAGAAGTTTATGCCACTTTTTCTGACATGGATAAAAATGCGCAAAGATACCATATTGACCAAGCGCTTAATCTAGCTCGCGCTATTGGTGATCGCGATACAGAAGCTGAAGCCCTCATTCGGCTCAGTCATTTTATGTTAGGCGAAAACTTAGACCAATCACTGTATATGCAATATCGACAAGAAGCGTTAGATATATTTAGAGAAACGGGTAATCGGCGCAAAGAAGCTGTCACTTTATATTCCATTGCAGATTTCATGGATTCACATGAAGAATCCCGTCAATTAACCCAACATGCACTTAGCATTGCTGAAGAAATAGGGGATCGCATGCTAGAAGCAAGGGGATTGAGTAGATTAGCCAAGTTTGCTTTTGATGCGCATCATCACGCTGAAGCACTGCAATATTACCTGCGGGCGTTGAATTTGTATCGGGAAATTTCTTATCAACCGAGCGAAGTTCATACATTATTTAATTTGGGAAATTTCTTTAGACAGTTAGGTGAATTGACAAAAGCACGTGAATATTACGACGAAGGGTTGAAGAAAGCCCAGCAGAGTAACGTTTTGAATATTGGAGAATTCAGTTATCTAGCCGCGTTTCATTTTGAACTTGGGGACTATGATAAAACTCAATACTATGTGGAGCAAATGCTGGCTAAGGCTGAAGAATCACAATCGCCAACGCTTCAATATATGACGTCAGGCGAAGCGGTACTATATTCTCAGATCTTTGAGAATTATCCTGTAGCAAGAACCCACTATGACAAAGTGATTGAACTTGAGCCCAATATTGATGCAAGTGAAAACAGTTTTGGTGAAGATGTCAGTGCTGTAATTCAGTCTTACTTATTAGGTTTCTTGATGCATGAAGATAAGCATAATGAAGCGCTCATCCGCGCTGAGAGAATTTGGAGCACTTTGCATGGCAAATATTGGAGCGAGGTTCGGGCAAATCATAATGTTGGCATGAATTTCTATTATGAGCTTTATCGCGTTTGGGAAGCCAACGGAGATCGACGCGCCTATCTCTGCTTAGAAGAAGGCTATGAAAGTCTGCAATTTATTGCGGAACGTCTCGAAAATGACGAACAGCGCCGCCAATTCTTTGAAAATGTTTATTACAACCGCAAGGTCGTTGAAGCCTATCATAAATTCAAAGGTATCGAGCCAGAAGTTTTGGATGATGTCACGGACCCCGAAATCAGCCAGCAACCGCCAATGGTCGAAGATGAAATTATTGAACACGCCGAACCTGAGCCCGACGAGATCGAAGTGGTGGTGGGTGAAATTGCGGATGAACCTGTGCGACCTCAAAAAGAGACCTTTTCAGTGCAAGCCGATGATGAAACTCCGGTTGTGATTCATATCGAAGCCGATGAACCGCCTATCGTCAAAACAATGGTTGTCAAAGAAAACGAAGATGCTTCCTTATCAGATGAACTAGTTGATGAAACAAAACCCCGGCCATTGATTCATGTTCATATCACGATTGAAAACCATGGCACCATTCATAATTTCAATATTTATAACGGAGATAATGCCTAGCTGTGGGACATGCCGAGATTCAAATTTTGGGTACAATAGAAGAGATGTGGAAGGTGCGCAAAACTAGGGAGCTATTTTGAAAGATAAGATTTTAGGGCGGACGCTCGGCGGCTATAAAATCGTTCAGCCATTGGGTATGGGTGGCATGGCAACGGTTTATAAAGCCTTTGATCCTCAAACTGAGCGGCATGTCGCCATTAAAATTTTGCCAGAATATTACGCTCAATATCCTGAATTTAAGATTCGTTTTGAGCGTGAAGCGAAATCCATCGCGCAACTTGAACATCTCCATATTTTGCCGATTTTTGCCTATGGCGAAGAAGATGACATCACCTATATTGTGATGCGGTATCTCGATGGGGGCACGCTGACTAAATATATTCGTAAACGTGGTCAGTTGCCGCTGGATGACGCCCATCGTATCCTCACCCAAATTGCAGGCGCACTAGATTACGCGCATGAACGCGGGGTGATTCATCGGGATGTTAAACCCACCAATATTTTGATTGATAATCGCAATAATGCCATCTTGACCGATTTTGGGGTCGCTAAAATGTTGGAAGGCGATCACCCTGACCTTACAGCGACGGGTGGGATTGTGGGTACACCCAAGTATATGAGTCCCGAACAGTGCCAAGGTCATCGCGATTTAACGCCAGCCTCTGACCAGTACGCTCTCGGTATTGTCCTTTTTGAGATGCTGACCGGAGATGTGCCTTTTATGGCAGATACGCCGCTAGCTATTATTCAACAACATTTAACAGCGCCGATGCCTTCCGTGCGTGAAGACCGTTCAGATTTAACACATGCCGCTGAAAAAGTTCTCTTAAAAGGTCTGGCTCGTAAACCTGCTGAGCGTTATGCGAGTTGCCTTGAATTTGCCAAAGCCTTTGGGGAAGCCCTCGAAGATAACGAAACAATTGAAAATGAGGCGGTCCGCTTTAGTGATACCCAGCCTTCGGCATCCATAACACATGCGGGTCAGACAATGGCGGGAAACACTTATGCTCGCCCGGCACCTGCTCCAATAATTAATAAAACAACGCCAAATTACACACCGACCCCCAGCCCGCCGCCGATTTCACATCCCATGCCAGCGATCCAACTTGAAACCCCCGCGCGCACGCCATTATTGACGTGGGCGATCGGCATTATTGCTGTTGCTTTATTGGTCGGTGGTGGAATTTACTTGCTGATTCAACTTTTTGCGGGAACAGAATTACCCTCTGATAAGCCGAATGATTCAATCGAAATTGCGGAGCCAGTTTATACTGTCGGCGCGACGATTTGGTCAGCCGATGAAGGCACTATCGCGGAACAGGAATTTGTCGAAGGATTGCGTTTTTGGGAACGGGTTGCAACAGACGATACTGTAATCTATCGGACATCCGGCTTGGCAACTGAAGATGTTGTGTATTTGGATATTGGCGATCAAGAAAATTATCAAATGAATGCTCGCTTGCATCCCACCAGCACATTTATGGCTGAGCAATTTTATCCACTCATCGACATGCAATTAGATGCATCTGAGAATATAGCGTATGTGCTGGCCTATGCGATACGCGATAATACACCGAAGCTCTATCTGGTGCGGCAAGCAGATTGTAAAGAAGTGAGTACGTGCGCTATTCTAGCCGATGTTGAGATTTCAGCTTGGCAACCGAATCAAACGGTAGATTTGAGTTTTGACATTTATGAAAGCAGTCTGAGAGTCAATTGGCGACAAGCTAATCAAGCGACGATTATTTTAACCGCTGATGATGAGTTTCCCCTTCCGGGTGGACAAATTGGTCTTGTTGCACCTACTGGGCAAGCTTTTGTTTATGAAGAAATCGAAGTTACTGAGCTCATCGCGAGTGGAGAATAAACGGTTGGTTAAGATGAATTAAAATGGATAGAGGCTTGGGAAAATTGCTTCACCAAGGACTAACACCAAGATAATTGGCGGAATAATCAGAAACGGTAAGGCCAGAGCCAGACCTAAACGGAGCGGGGTAGATTGACCTTGCCGTAAGATCCGCTGGACGGTTAGGAGCGGCAAATAGAGGATGATGGCATAAACAGCGGCGAACATTGGGAAGAACAATATTGCACCAAATGGATTATAAAACGCAATACCGGAGTAAAGCATCTCAAAAATCCACCCATGCAGAGCTCCTAACCATAGGGCTTCACGCATAGTGAACGAAAATCGGTTAATCAACATCCACCAACCGATGCTCCAAAAGAAGAAAAGAGGCACCGTATTGGCTAAATCAACCACTAAACTATCGGTATGACCGCCTAAACCACCGCCAAGCAACGTGACAATAACTTCCTCAGCAATGGCCATCACCATCGCCAGTAAAAGAAATCGCCAACGTGGTTTTAAAGCTGGCAGAAGTTTGGTTAAACGCGCGCACTGGGTATAACAAAAACCACCAACGCCCCCAATCCAAATAATGGTCATGAGTAGCAGAGATGGTTCACCATCTAACAAAGAGATGACTGTTAGGAACAGATTAAATGCGCCCCATGCCCAAAGAAACGTATTGAGCCATATATTTTTGACGAGCATGGTAGCTTAG
The DNA here is from genome assembly GCA_050303635.1 of Anaerolineae bacterium. Lineage (GTDB taxonomy): Bacteria > Chloroflexota > Anaerolineae > Aggregatilineales > J027 > JAKEEQ01. Next base: position 3,492 of record JBNLCD010000001.1, on the reverse strand, counting down.
TTGTTGTCCAGTCTTAGGAAGCGCCAAATTGGTCCTGAACCCCGTTCCAAAACGCCGCTATCTTGCAAGGCATCAATCGTTGAACGGGCTTCTTCCAGCGACAAGTCTAAAACATCAACCAAGGGGCCAATGCTCAGCCAGCCTAAATAAGCGGCTAAGGCCCCAGCTTGACGATGACTTTTCTCCAGAATCGCCGTTTGGGGAGGCAAACTTGCTGGTTTGGGTTGCAAAATCGGTGTGGAAAGTGAAGCGCCGGACAATTCTTGTCTGGTTTGTTGATTTTGTTGCTGTTTAGCGCGGGCTGTCTTTAAACGAGCATCTTGGCGTAAAGTTAACAAACCTGTATCGCCAGTTGATTTTTCACGTCCTTGGGCTAAGGCGACCATGGAACGTTTGGCTGTCATTTGCCGCCAATATCTAACCAAGGTGGTTAAATGATTGTCATCAATTTCGGGGAGTTCAATTGGGGTAGGCTTACCCGTTGAACCTTGATAAACAACATCAATAAAGGGTAAGGGCATAGAGGGTAAACTTTCACGCCATGTCATCTGATTCAGCGCTGATTTTAAGCCAATTTGTGACTTAAATAAATTCATCAGTTGGGGCGGTAAATGATGTTTGGCCACACTGCTGGTAGTCAAGATGACATAAATGCCAACCGCCGGCCCTTCTTTAACCAACCGATAGAGCGTGCTAAACCACCCTTCACGTTGTTTAACCCAGTCTTCTTCAAAGGGGATCGTATCGATGACAATGAGCAGACGGGGGAATGGTTTTTGGTTTTCTGCACCTAGACGGCTGTTATATTCATCAAGTGAAGTGGTGCCCAGCTTGCCAAATTGTTGTTTGCGTTGACCCAGATGTTTTGCCAAGCCATCGAGCAGGCGGCGTAACTCACGAATGGTGGTTAAGGTGCCACCCAGTACATGCGGTGTTTGGGAAAGTTGGCTAAACGGTTCAACATCTTGGCCAATCAAGGCATAGCGCAATTCAAGAGGGGTGTTAAACATAATTAACGTCCCTAATAAATTGGCTAAAAGCTGATAACGATTGGTCGCTGAACCGACAATTAAGAGATGCCGCAAATTTTCTAATTGCACCATGACCAATTCTTGATCGAGATTATAGCCAAGGGGCAAGGCGGTGGTGCTTTCATTTTCGATAAATTCGTGTTCACGATAAATAGTGCGAATTTCTAAGTTTTTATAGGTTGCGAGCCGTACCAGTATCTGAACAATTAAGGGTTTTTGCGGCGAGACAAGCACTTCAACGGCAACGGCCCCCATTAAGCGCTTGATTTCTGGCACAGCTTGCCGTAAATCTGCAATAAATTGTTCGTAGCTATTAGACGCTAGACTCTCGCCGGCGGGACGCAAATGATAGCGAAGATGCGAATCATTAAATTTGATATCCATCACCTGCGCCACAATACCCAGTTGGGCAAGTTGAGCCCGGAACATCGCAATCTGTTCAGATTTTTCTTGTTCGGTATGCAAACGGACGGGAGACGCTTCAATGATTTCACTTAGGGCTGGGGTTATCCACCCTACTTGATCGGTTCGGGGAATAAGTTGGGGCATTGATGAAGTCTCCCACTTTCTTAATAAATGCTAAAAAATAGATCCACCCAAGATTAATAAGACAGCCTCCTTATTTTATGTAATGCGTATAGGTTTCGCAAGCTAAACGTAGCAGTATTTACAAAACAAGTATGCTAGAGTGGTTTAATCTGGCTAAGATAGGTAATTTTAGCTAGACTCAAGCATTGAAATTGCTTGAAGGAGACTGTCTATTAATCGTTATTTAAGCCAGCCATCACCACGAATATTGCGGCAAGCCCAACGGATTATCCAGCGCTTTCCCTTCGTGGCAAAGTGGATGCAGACACTCTATCGAATTTTTCAACCACGTTTCACGGTTGGGGCGGTGGGTGTTCTGCTCAATGAAGAACATGAAGTTTTATTGGTAGAGCATGTGTTTCACCCTCTGCATCCGTGGGGATTGCCGGGGGGTTGGGTTGATGCCAATGAATTGCCATCGGTGGCAGTTCAACGCGAATTTTGTGAAGAACTCAATCTAAATGTCGAAGTGGGTATGCCACTCGAAATTTGGTCGAATAAATTTTGGTTTAATCATTTAGATATGGCATTTGTGGTTAGTCTGACCGAACCATTCCCGACTAAGCTTGAATTATCGGCTGAATTAACAGATTATCAGTGGTTCAAGCGTGACCAATTGCCGCACCTTTTACCCGACCACTATCGAATTATTGATTTGGCATTGCGCTATCACTACCTTACGCATGCAATTGATGAAAAGGAGATCAGTTCATGACGCTAACTGATTATCGTTCACGTAACGCGCGCCGTCGTCTACCCATTATTGAATTGCTTTCAATCGGAGCGGTGCTCGTCGCGGCTTTATTATTTGGTTTGGAATTACGCGACTATAGCAGTACTTCTGATTCTCTGGGGGCTGATGTCAAAATGGGTGGCGTTCAAGTCGGTGGTTTAAATGAAAGCCAACGTCTTGAACAACTTGAAAAAGTATATGTGGAACAACCTATTTTCTTGCGCTATAACGGCAATCCCATTTGGCTCTATCCCGCTGAAGTAGGTTTCCAACTCGATATGGACGGGATGCAAGCCGCCGCGACGGCTGAAAGTGGCCGGGAAGATAATTATTGGGCAGGCTTCTGGAATTATCTGTGGCGTGAACCTCAACCCGCGATTGAAGTTGATTTGATGGCCACCTATAACGAGGAAGAGCTTGATAAGTATTTGCAAGATATCTCTAATCGTTATGATGCCTCTGCGCAAGGGGCCAGCTTTGATTTGGTTTCAATGGAATTTTCAGGCGGAGTTGGGAATACGCAACTGGATAAAAATGCGGCGCGCCCGATGATTACGTCAGCATTATTTACGTCCGATTCGTCTTTACGGTCTATTGATTTACCGACTGTGACATTACAAGGTGAAGCCGCCACAATGGACACCTTACGCCAAGCCATTGTTTCTTACCTGAATAGCGAAGGTATCTTCTACGATGGGGATACGATGGCAGTGTCGGTCTATGTGCAAAATCTGAACACTGGCGAAGAAATGGGTATTTTGCCGAATGTTCAACACAGCGCGTTGAGCACCATCAAGATTGGCATCTTGATTAGTTATTTCCGCCATAAAATCACGAGTCCAACTGATGATGAGAAATACCATTTAGCCGCCACCGTGATTTGTTCAATCAACAGTTCAGCCAATTCATTGATGCAATCCACCGTGGACTATAACGAGGTATTTAGCCAAGGTGTTCAATATACGACCAATACGATGTGTGAAGCCGGGGCGACCAATTCCGCTATTCGAAGTAATCTTTATAACGGAACGCGCGAAGAATTGAATAGTGCTGGTTTCAATGGTGATACCTACTATGCCACCATCGCGGATACACCCTGCCCGACCAGTAATATCGGGAATGATTTAGATACCTCCGTCC